>CAXTFX010000154.1:0-9078 GCA_964243185.1 uncultured Chthoniobacterales bacterium | reverse complement strand
CCCCGTGGCGCGCAGGGCGGCCAGCCGGGCGCCCTCCCGGTCGGGCGGGGGCGCCGGCGGGGCCGTCAGGCAGACGGGCGATGGCGGCGGCGGCTCGGCGATGAGCGTCGGCATGGTGGGCGGGGGCACGGGCGGCGGGCGGTCAGGACCGGGACGCCAGGGCGGCGGCCGCCGCGGGGTGCCCCGGGGAGCGACCGCGCAGGACGAAGACGAGCGCCTTGACGGCCAGCTCGATGTAGGAGAACGGCTTGCCGATGAAGTCGTCCCCGCCCGAGAGGGTGGACTTCGCCCGGCTGTCGAAGGAGGACAACGCCGTGACGAACAGGATGGGCGTGCGGTTGTGCCGCGGGATGGCGCGGATCTTCTTGCACAGCTCGTAGCCGTTCATGTCGGGCATCTCCACGTCGAGGAAGATCAGGTCGAAGGCGTTGCCTTGCTCCAACAGCTCCAGGGCGGCCTGCGGATGGTCCACGGCCGTGGGTTGGAGCTTGGCCTTCTCCAGGGAATGGCCGAGCACGCGGCGGGAGATCACCTCGTCGTCCACGACCAGGATGCGCTCGTCGCCCATCGGGGCCTCGTCCTCGTCGGAGCCCCCGGCGCGCTCGAACAGGTGGGCCAGCAGGTCCACGGCCTGGGTGAGCGTGCGCTGGGAGGAGGGGTTGATGCTCTCGGCGCGGTCCTCAAACTCGCGCAGGAGCGCATCCAGGGCGGAGGCGAGCCGGGCGACGCGGGGGAAGCCGCCGATGGCGGCGTTGCCGACCAGGGAGTGGATGCGCCGGTGCAGCTCGAACAACGAGCGACCGCGCCCGGTGAGGTCGGTGCTGGCGTGGGCGCGCAGGAACGTCTTGAGGGTGACGCGCATGGACTTGATCAGCTCGGGCGAATCCCGGCGCAGGGCGGCGCGGATCTCGTTCTTGAGGGCGTCGTCCGTCGTGGGCGCCGCCGGGGCGGCGGGTGCGGACGGGGGGGCGGTTTCCCGGTCCCGCCGGTTGGGGAAGAAGATGTCGTTGAGGGCGCGGATGACCTCGCCGGGCCGGGCGGTGGACTTGTCGAAGAAATGCGTCGCACCCGCCTCACGCGCCTGCGCTTCCGTCTCGCGGGAATAGGCCGAGGAGAACACCAGGATGGGCAACCGCTCGAAGCGCCGCTGCACCCGGGTTTTCTTGAGGATGTCCAGCCCCGAGAACCCCGGCAGGAACAGGTCCACCAGGAGGGCGTCGGGCGCCGTCGTGTGCACGTCGTGGAAGCCCGTCGTGCCGTCCAGGGCGACCTCCACGTCGTAACCGGCGGCCTCCAACTGGCGGCGGTAGGCGTTGGCCAGGATCTCGTCGTCCTCGATGACCAGCACGCGCTTGGCCGCGACGGGGTCCGGCCCCTTGATCTCGCGCATGGCGTGGGCCCCGAGCGAGATGGTCGCCCGCTCCGGGGCGAGGGCGGTCACGGGGAGGGTTTCCTGGGCGGGCTCGGGCTCAGGCTCGGCGGCGGGCGCGGGGGCGGAGGGCGACGTGGCCGGCCGCGTCTGCCGGGAGCGGGGCGTCACCTGCATGACGCGCGGGAACAGCGCCGCCTTGAGCGCGGCGAGGATCGTGTCCGCGCTGGTGTCCGGGCGGCGGAAGACCTTGGAGGCCCCCGCCGTGAGCGCGGCGGTTTCCAGGGTGGACCGGCCGCCCTGCTCGCGCACGAACACGCCGATGAACAGGTTCTTGAACAACTCCTCGGCGCGGATTTCCTCCAGCGCGGCCGCCCCGGCGATGCCCGGCGCCTCCCAGTCGAGCAGGAGGGCGTCGTAGCCAACGTCAAAGAACTTGTCCAAGCCGGTTTCCGCGTCGTGCACGATCTCCACGTGGTAGCCCCACTCCTCCAGCTCGCGGCCCCATAGCCGGCAGCCGAGGTCGTCGGCCGCCAGCAGGAGCACGCTCTTGGGCTTGGCCAGCCGCCGGCCCGCGGTGCCGGGGGCGCCGTTCGCCTCCCCGGGCGGCATGGCGATCTCCTCGTGGCTGCCGCGCAGGGCCGCTTTGGCGCGGAGCCGCTCCGCGCGGCCGGGGCCGGCTCCCGGGCGGCGAAAGAGCCAGCCCAGCAGCTTCTTGCCGGCAGGCTTGGCGGGTGGGGGGACGTCGGGCTCGTTGCCGAGGCTGCCCTGCGGGGATTTCAGACCGTTCATGCGAGGAGGTAAAAGGCTCTGCCCACCCCCAGAAGCAATTTCCCGGCCCACCCGCGCCGGGAGGGCCAAATTTCTTTCACCCCCGGCGCCCGCGCCACCCTGCCACGACCAGCGCGACGGCCCCCGCCAACGCCAGCGCGGCCCCGAGGACCACGGCGCGCGGGCGATAGGAGAGCACCAGCCGCCCCCGCGCCCCGGCGGGCAGGTCCACCGTCGGGAACAGACCGTCGGACGACGACACCGGCAGCGCCCGGCCGTCCAGCGTCGCGCGCCAGCCGGGGAAGAACGGGCGGCGGAGCGCCACCGTCGCCGCCCCCGCCGCCGTCACCTCGGCTACCACCCGCTGCCGACCGTTCTCCAACACACGCACGGTTGTCCCACCGCCCGGCGTCAACGCGCGCACCTCGGCGGGTGGCGCGCCCCGGCGGTGGTAAACCCGGCCCTCCGCGTCGGCGTGGACCAGTTCCCATTCCCCCTCGGGCGGTTGGACCTCGACGGGGTAAGGGTCCGCCACGATCAGCCCGTCCACCCCCAGTCGCGCGAGCAGGCCCTCCGGCCCGAGCTCCTCCGCCGCCAGTTGCCGGGCGGCCGGTTCGGGGACGAACCCGTGCGTTTCCATGTCCAGCCGCCGACCGACGCCCGCGGCCATGATGGGGCTGTAGCCGTTGATGAACCGCAGCCCCGGCGCGTAGAGCGGCGTGGCCCCCGGCCGCACCGTCGCGCCAAAGCCCACGGGCGCCCGCTCGGCGACGGTGTAGTAGAAATACGGCTCGCGGTGCAGCGTCAGGTAGAGCCGGCCGGGCGTCAGCGGGGCGGGCACCCGGAGGTTATCGGTAAACGGGTAGTGCGGCACCCCGGGGTTGGTGCCGACGGTGGTGTAAGTCCACCACAATGCCCCGAGCGTCGCGGCGGCCGGGAGCCACGGGACCACGGCCGCCCAGGTAGGGCGCCCCGTCCCCAGGGCGCCGCCGGGTTGCCCCCCCCCCGCGCCGACCGACGGCGCTCCAAGGATGAAGCGCCCTGCCCGGGCCGCCGTCAACGCCAACGCCAGGTGAAACAGCGGCAGCCAGCGGAAGCTCCAGCGGAATAATCCCACGCTCGGCAACACGCACAGCGCCAGCGTCGCCCCCGTCAACGCCAGGTCCCATCCCAGCCGCCGCACCACCCGGCCCCGCCCGGCCCGCAACCCCGCCGCCAGCAGCGCCAACGGGACCAGTCCCCCGGCCAGTTCCAGCGCCGGACGCGGGTGGTAGCGTCCCGAAAAGTCCGCCCACGGCACGGTCCACGCCGGGTTCACCAACCCCGCCAACGCCCGCCACGGCACCACCCACGCGGAGGCGACGACGTGCGCCCCCCGCGCCCGGTCGGACCCGGCCATGTGCTCCAACAACGACAGCCACGCGGGTGCCGACAGCGCCAGCCCCGCCGCCCAGCCGGCCGCCAGGGGCCACGGCGCGAGGAGCCGCCGGGTGCGTGCCCACGTCCGCACCCCGAGCCACGCCGTCACCAGCCCCAGCATCCCGACGGTGTAGGGAAATCCGCCCGTCAGCAGCCCGAACACCGTCCCCGCCGGCCACAGCACGCGCCGCGAAAACCGGGTTTCCCCCGGCCGGAGCGCCCCCTCGAACGCCCACCAGCACCACGGCAGCCAGGCGTTCGCCGCCAACGCGCCGAACCAATCCGTCGCCCCCCAGGCCAGGTTCCAGCCGTTGAGCGCCCCGACCATCGCCACGGTCGTCGCCAGCGCGGGGCCGACCTCCCGGCGCCGCGCCAGCAGGTAGCCCCCCGCCGCGAGCAGGCCGACGTGCGGCAAGGCCAGCGCGGCGGCCTTGGCCGGCAGCGACCCCGGCAGGGCGTCGGCGAACAGCGCCGCCAGGTTCACCACGGGGGAGAACGTCCCGTATTGGTATTCCCCCGCGAGGTTGCCGCAGACCCAGGACCCCTGGGAGAGCAACGGCCATTCCCCCGCCCGCCACGCTCGGGCGATGTCGGTGAACACGGGCAGGATGGAGATGGCAAAATCATCCTTCCAACAGAGGAGCGGGTCCCGCCGGAGCAGCGCCCCGCAGAAGCCGACGGCCAGCGCGCCGGCGCCGGCCGCGCCCCAGGCGGGCGAGCGCGGGGGACGCCGGGAAACAGGCGAGGAAGGAAGCACGGGGGTCAATATGAGCGCACGCGAGGGGATGGCGACCCATCCCGCGCTGGAGGGAGGCAGGCCCTTGCCTCCCTGACGTTGCCTTCCACCGCTCCCCCCTCCGGGGAACGGCGGGGGAGGACCGCCACGGGCTCAGAGTCACCGTTTTCCCAAGGGGCGGATCAACCGCCTTCACCCAGGGAGGCAAGGGCCTGCCTCCCTCCAGCGCATCGGGGCGCCGGTTTTGCTGGGGCATCCAGCGTTGAACGTTACAGAAACAAATCCGGCAGCAGCGGCGCCGTGTTCGCCGGGTCGCAGGCGTAGGGCGCGAAGTCGGTCACGCCCCGCTCGCGCAGGAAATCCTCGTCCAGCAGGCAACGGCCCGTCAGCTCCCGCGCGGGACTTTGCAGCACGAGCGCCGCCGCGTCCGCCACGACCTCCGGCCGGCGGCAGCGCGCGAACAAGTTCTTGCCGCCCGGCACGCCGAACTCGATGGCGCTGGTGGCGATCAGCGTCTTGGGCCACAGGCAGTTCACCGCCACCCCGGCCGGGGCGAACTCCGCGGCCATTCCGAGGGACAGGATCGTCATGCCGAACTTGCTCAGGGTGTAGGGCGCGTGGTCGCGCAGCCAGTCCCCGGAGAAATCCAGCGGCGGGCAGAGGGAAAGGACGTGCGCGTTGGCTGACTTTTTCAGGTGCGGCAGCGCCGCGCGCGCGCAGAGGAAAACGGCCCGGCTGTTGATGCCCATCATCAGGTCGTAACGTTTCGAGTCCGTGCGCTCGACGTTGGTCAATCCCAGCGCACCGGCGTTGTTGACCAGCACGTCCAACCCGCCGAAGCGCTCCACGCCCGCCGCCACCGCCGCGGCGACCTGGGCCTCGTCGCGCACGTCCAGGGTGACGGCGAGCGCCTGCCCGCCGGCGGCTTCGACCTCCGCGGCCGTTTCGTGGATGGACCCGCCGAGTTTCGGGTGCGGCTCGGTGCTCTTGGCGGCGACGATGACGCTGGCGCCGTCACGCGCCAGCCGCAGGGCGATGGCACGGCCGATGCCGCGGGAAGCTCCGGTGATGAGGGCGATCATGAAGAAAAGGAGGAAGGCGGAAGGCGGAGGGAAGGAGAAGGGCGTCGTCAACCAAGGTTCGCCTTCATCCTTCATCCTTCCCGCCGGTGCAGATGGACGAGGACGTCGCAGGCGGCGCAGACGTGGCCGTCGCGGTCCAGCAGTTCGGCGTGAAAGGTGCGCTCGGCCTTGCCGTCGCGTTCGAGGCCGGCGCGGACGGCGGCGAGGTCTTCCTCCGACAGCGTGAACCGTCCCGTCAGGTCCGTGCGGGCCTGACGTTTGAAGAAAATGGTCGCCTGCTTGCTCCAGGCCACGACGTGTTCCGGGCCGAGGGCGTAGGCGAGCATGATGGCGTGGATCGGGTCCACGGCCGCGTAGAGGCAGCCGCCGTAAATGGTCCCGTTGATGTTGCGCGTGCGCCAGTTCAGCGGCAGCCGTAGGCGCACCTCGCGCACGTCATCCGCGATGTAGGTGATCCGCGCGCCTGACGCCCGGTAGGCCGGGAACCAATTGAACCGCCAGCGCAGCCGCCGCGTGCGGGGGGACTCGGGCATCGGGGGAAAGGTCGTGGGGGGGAGCGCCTCTCGCACCGAAAAGGGGCCGGCGCCTTTTGCCATCCTGGCAAAACCGCCCCAGCGCCACCCCCGCGAGTGACGCCACCCCACGGTTGCTCCCGCTTCCGGGCCTTACTTCGGCGTCGCCTTGCCGTCCTTGTCCTTCGGCGCGGGCCGCGGGGCCTGGTCGCGGGGACCGTAGCGTAGGGTGAGGGCGGCGGAGACGATGTCCACGTGGGCGTTGTATTTGCCGACTAGGTTGTGGAGTTGCGTGTCGGTCACGTTCACCTGCGGATCGTTGGGCACGAAGAGGTGCGCGTAGCCGAAGTCCAGGTCGGCGTCCACGTGGTGGATCAGCGGGGCGTTGAAGGAGGCGATCTGATACTTGAAGCCCGTGGAGACGAAGATGCGGTCGTTGTCCGGGATGCGCGGGGAGCGGGTTTCCTTGTTGCTGATGGGTGAGGAGTCGTAGGCGGCGCCGGCGCGCAGGGTCAGCTTGTCCGTGGCGAAATACTCGATGCCGCCGGCGTAGCGGAACCCGTCGGAATATTTCAGCAGCAGGCCGGGCCGACCGAAGGCGGGGTCGGTGCCGAGGTTGGCCTGGGACACCGGGTTGGAGTAGTTGATGGGCACGGACTGGAGCCGGCTCCAGCGCGTCCAGGCCAGGTCGCCGACGAGGGCGAACTTCTTCAGGAAGCCCTGGTAGAGGCTGAAGTGGAACACCTCGGGCAGCTTGAGGTCGGCGGAGGCGTCCTGGTTGACGAAGCCGAGGGCGCTGAAGCCGGCGGGCACGCGGTTGAACTTCACGTTGCCGTCTAGGGTGTGCGAGATGCCCGAGCGGTAGGAGAAGCCCAGGCGGGCGTCGTCCAGCGGGCCGAGGTGCTCGCCTTTTTTGATGAATTCGAGGATGGCGCCGCCGTTCCAGCCGACGTTCCAATCGTCGCCGTAAAGCTCGGTGGAGCCGTCCGCGTTGCCGGGCCGGAAGCCCGCCGCGGCGCCGCCGGGGACGCGGGCGAAGCCGATGAGCCCGAAATCCACGGCCTGCGCGAGCCGGGCGGCGGCGTATTGCACGTCCAGCCCCGCGCCGATGGACAGGCGGTCAAAGAGCTTGAAGGAAACGGAGGGAGCGATGTCGGCCGTGTAGAGCTTGGAGCGGGTGGCGAAGTAGCGGCCGACGAAGTTCGGGTCGTAGTCCGTGACCAGGCCCCACGGCGCGGTAACGGCGAGCCCGAAGGTGAGGTTGGAGAAGACCTTGTTGTTGAGCGCGGAGCCGGGCCGGGTGAGGCCCGGCAGGATGGCTTGGACGGGAAAAACGTAGAACCCGTTGGGCACGATGGCCCCGCGCCCCGCGCCGCCGCCGTCGGAGCCGCGGATGGGGAAGGCCCCGCCGTAGGAGGATCCCTGGTTGTCGAACTCCGCGCGGGGATGGACGTAGTTCAGACCGGTCTGGCTGGAAACCTGGGGCAGCAGCGCGGCGCCGGCGGGGTTGAAGAACAGCGTGGAGGGGTCCTCCGCCGCCGCGGCCCCCGTGGCGTAGGCGGTGCCGAGGCCGGGGACGCTCTGCCCGTTGACCTGAACGGAGCCGGGGCGGGCGAAGCCCGGGGCGGCGAGGGTGAACGCGGCGAAGGCCGCGGCGGTGGACCGAAGGCGGGGGAGTAAAGGGGTCGGGCGGGGGTGAGGCATGGGTGAGTTTTCGGGGGAGAGGGGCAACGGTTTAACGCCTAACGGGGTTGAGGGAAAGAATTTTTTGAACGATTCCGGTTTTCCCTGGTCAACGGGGCCCGCCCCCGCCGCGGGCGAGTATTTCCGCGAAGTGCCGGAACAACCCGCGGCCGTCCTGCCCGAACATGCGGATGCGCCCGGTGTGCATGAGCACGAGCAGGCCGATGCAGTGGCCGAAGAGCGCCGTGGTGTCGCGCATCGCCGCGTCCGGGCTGGCGCCGGTGGCGAGGAACGCGGCGTGAATCTCCGCGAGGGCGTCCCAGAGCTTGGCGTTCAGTCCGCGGTTGAGGTCGCGCGTCAGCCCGCGGGGGTGAATGCCGTGAAAGAGGTAGAGGCCCAGGGTGATCTCGTCCGGCCGGCCCGCGTAATAGTCGTAGAGGGCCAGAGCGCGGGCGAGCACGCGGTCCGCCGGGGTGGCGGCGTCCGCGCCGGCGGCGCGGGTGGATTCGTGCAGGCGCCGGAGCGAGCCCGAGAGCAGGTCGCCGTAGATTTCTTCCTTGTTCTTGTAGTGGAAATACAGCGCCCCCGGCGTGTAACCCGCCTCCTTGGCGATGGCGCGCATGTTGGCGCCCTCCAGCCCCAGGTCCTCGAACACGCGCCGGGCGGCGTCGAGCACGTGCGCGCGGCGGTCCTCCCCGGCGGCGGGCTTGGGTCCGCGCCGGCGAGCGGCGGGAGCGCTGGCCGCGACGGTCTTGCGCGGACGGCGGCGGGCGGGGGTGACGGCGGCGGGCATGGGGAACTCCGGCGCGACTTTAGGCAGCGGTTTCGCCGCGGGGCAAGCGGGGAAACGCGAAAAATTGAACGTCGTTCAAAAAAGAGCGTTGACACGGATTATTGAACAGCGTTTAACTCCCGCCACGCGCCGCCTCCGGCGCCGCGCTTTCCCCCCAAACACCCCTCCCGCGTCATCCCCCCATGAGCGACCGCACCCCCTCCCCCGAGTTTGCGAACGACTGGAATTTGAACCCCCGCTGGCAGGGCATCGAGCGCCCCTATTCGCCGGCCGACGTGGCCCGTCTGCGCGGCAGCGTCGTCGTCGAGCAGACCCTGGCCCGGAGGGGCGCGGAGCGGCTGTGGGAGCTCCTCCACACGGAGGATTACCTCCCCGCCCTCGGCGCGTTGACCGGCAACCAGGCCGTCCAACAGGTCCGGGCCGGGCTGAAAACGATCTACCTCTCCGGCTGGCAGGTCGCCGCCGACGCGAACCTCGCCGGGCAGATGTATCCCGACCAGAGCCTCTACCCGGCCAACTCCGTCCCAGCCGTGGTCCGGCGCATCAACCAGGCCCTCCAGCGCGCCGACCAGATCGACCACCAGGAAGGGCGCGACGGGCAGACGCACTGGTTCGCGCCCATCGTCGCCGACGCGGAGGCCGGTTTCGGCGGGCCGCTGAACGTCTTTGAACTCACCAAGGCCATGATCGAGGCCGGGGCCGCGGGCGTGCAC
>CAXTFX010000153.1:0-9078 GCA_964243185.1 uncultured Chthoniobacterales bacterium | reverse complement strand
GGTCCACGGCCAGGCGCAGGCCGTCGGCGAGCTCGATCTCCACCGGCCCGGCGGGCGCCTCGCCGCGCAGGACGCCCGTGGTTTGCTCCAGGCCCTCGGCGCGGCGGACGGACGCGTCGTTGCGCTCGATGATCCCGCGCGGGGAGAGGACGCTCACCAGGGCGTCGGCCAGCAGTTCCTTGCGGTCGTCCATCGCCTTCGTGAGCGTCTGGACCACCAGGTAATCCCCGTAGCGGTCCACGGTCACCCCCGGCAGCCCGTCGCTCTCGCTCCAGACAATCCGGCCCCGGCGCGGGTCGTAACCCGGCAGGCGCTCGCGCAGTTTCAGGGCCTGGGCCACGCGGCGCCCGAAGAAGTCCGCGTCGAGGTCCTGCCGCTGGCGGGAAAAGCGCCGGGCGACGATCTGGCTGACGGGGTTGTAGATGGCGCTGCCGAGCGGGCGGTCCTTGACGTCCTTCAGCGAGACGATGTCGCCGGGCTTGGGTTCCCCGAAAACCTTGAGGACCTCGGTGCCATAGACCCAGTCGTGGCCGTGGAAGATGCGGGAGCGGGGTTTGACGACGAGGCCGGCCATGGGGCGGCCAATGTAGCGTGACCGTCGGAGGTCGCAAAGCGCCGCCCTTGACCGGGTCTAACGGCTTCGGACCCCGAGATGCCGTGCGTCCTTTACTGCTGACGGCGGTCTGTGACCGTCGAACTTCGACGCGGCTGGCTGTTGCACTGCCCGGCGCTCACAGACCGCCGCCGCCAGCAGACGGAAAGCCCGGCAAAGGGAGTAACCCTCACGGCAGGAACTCCACCTGATCCTCCATCAGAGGCAGCCCGTGCTTGGTCACGCCGCCGAGGCTGCTGACCGCCGCCTCGCGCGGGGCGCCGCCGGCCTCGGGGTATTCGAAGACCCGGCCCTCGTAGTTGCGGATGACGGTCTTCTCCGCGTCGCGGTAGAGGACATAATTCGGGTTGATGGGCACCTTGCCGCCGCCGCCGGGGGCATCAATGACGTACTGCGGCACCGCGTAACCCGTGGTGTGGCCTCGGAGGCTTTCGATGATGTCGAGTCCTCGCCCCACCGGCACCTGGAGGTGGCTGGAGCCCTGGATGAGGTCGAGTTGGTAAAGGTAATAAGGCCGCACGCGGCAGCGCAAAAGTTTCTGGACGAGCGTTTTCATCACGTCCGCGTCGTCGTTGCCGCCCTTGAGCCGGACGCTCTGGTTGCCCAGGGGGATGCCGACGTTGGCCAACCGTTCCAGCGCCGCCTTGACCTCCACGGTGAGTTCCCGCGGGTGGTTGACGTGGACGGACATCCACAGCGGGTGATACTTGGCCAGCATCGCGCACAGTTCCGGCGTGATGCGCTGGGGCAGGAAAATGGGCACGCGCGAGCCGATGCGCAGGAACTCGATGTGCGGGATGTCCCGCAGCGCGCGTAGGATGCGCTCGAGCTTGTCGTCGGTGAACAGGAGCGGGTCGCCGCCGGAAAGCAGCACGTCGCGCACCTCCGTGTGCTCCTTCAGGTAGGCGATGGCCCCGTCGAAGTTGGTGTGCAACTCCTGCTCACCCGCGCCGCTCACCACGCGGGAGCGGGTGCAATACCGGCAGTAGGACGCGCAACGGTCCGTGACGAGGAACAGCACGCGGTCCGGGTAACGGTGAACCAGCCCCGGCACGGGCATATCTTGGTCCTCGCCCACCGGGTCCGCCATTTCCCAGGGCTGGACCAGCGACTCCTCCAGGCGCGGGAGCACCTGCCGGCGGATGGGACACGCCGGGTTATCCCGCTCGATCAGGTTGAAGAAATGGGGCGTGATGGCCAGCGCGAGCTTGGAGCCGGCCACCTGCACGCCGGCGCGCTCCTCGGGCGTGAGGACAAGGTGCTGCTCCAACTGCGCCAGCGTGGTGACGCGGTGCTTGAGCTGCCACTTCCAGTCGTTCCACCGCTCCGGCGGCACGTCCGGCCAGTAGCCGGGGGCGGCGGAGACGAAATCGCGTGGGTGACTACTGGGAGGGTCGCCGGCCGGGGTTGCCTCGGCGGCGACAGGAACGGCCACGCCGGAAACGGCGTCGGCAGAAGCCGCGGGAACCGCGGCGAGGAGTTGGTTCATGGATTCGTCTTAACGACTACTTGACCGAACGGTAAAGCGCGGTGGGCGGTTGTCAAACCCAGCTTGCGTGGCATAGGATTCGACCGGCAGGCGCGTAACGGTTGGCCCATTTCGCACTCCCGCCGGTCCCGGCTCCCCATGAATAAACGCCTCCTTTCCTTCGGTCTGCTGCCGCTCTTCGGCGCCGCCGCGCTGGGCCAGACGCCCGCTCCCGCCGCCCCGCCACTGCCCCAGGGGCCGCCGCCCGGCGCCCCGCGGGTGGAGGCGCCGCCCTCCCCCGGCCAGAGCCTGGCGCGCCAGCTCAACGAGGCGTTTATCAACGTGTTCGACCACGTCGCCCCGGCCGTCGTCGTGGTGGACGTTTCCAAGGAGGCGGACCCCAACGACCCGGCCGGCTATTTCGGCGGGGATTTCTTCAACTTCCGCGCCCAACCCGACGACGATGAGCAGGTCCCCAACGGTGAGCCACAGGCCAGCCCACCCGCTGGTTCCCGGCCCCGGGCGACCCCGCCGCGCGCCCGGCGCGCCCGCAGCGAGGGCAGCGGGTTCATCTTCCAGGCGGACGGGTTCATCCTGACCAACAACCACGTCGTCACCGGCGGCTCGAAGATTGACGTGCGCCTCAAAGACGGCCGCACCTTTCCCGCCAAGCTCGTCGGTGCGGACGAGAAAACCGACATCGCCGTCATCAAGGTGGACGCCCGCGATCTGCCCACCGTCGAGTTCACCGACAGCGACACGGTCCGCGTCGGTCAACTGTGCTTCGCCATCGGCGTGCCCTTCAAACAGGACTACACTTTCACCCAGGGCGTCGTTTCCGCCAAGAACCGCGACCGCTTCGGGATGGCCCAATACGAGGACTACATCCAGACCGACGCCTCCATCAACCCCGGCAACTCCGGCGGCCCGCTCCTGGACCTCGACGGGCACGTCATCGGGATGAACACCCTCATCAACGGCCTCAACCGGGGCCTGGGCTTCGCCATCCCCGCCAACATGCTGCGGGACATCGGCGGTCAACTCGTCAAGAACGGCCGTATTCAGCGCCCCTACCTCGGCATCGGGATTCAGACCGTCACGGAGGCCGAGGTTGCCCGCGGGGAGGCCGGCACCGGCCGCAAGGGCGTGCGCGTGACCTCCGTGGTCGAGGGCGCCCCCGCCTCCCGCGGCGACCTGCGCCTGACCGACGTGGTCACGGAGGTGGACGGCGTGGCCGTGGGCACGGACCGGGAATTACAGAAACAGGTGTTGGGCAAGCGCATCGGTCAGACCGTCCAGCTCACGGTGGTGCGGAAGGGCAAGCTGCTGAAGGTGCCTATCGTCACGGCTGAACTCCCCGGCGACGGGGCCCTGGCCGTCGCTTCGCCTCCCCCGGCTAACCCCACGCCGCCCGCGGGTAGCGCGGGGATCGCCCCCGATGCCACCGCCACCAAGAAGGACGCGCGACCCGCGGGCAGCCTGGCTGGGTTGTCCGTCGAGAAGCTCTCCCGCGAGATGGCCACCAGCCTGGGCTTGGAAACCGACACGGGTGTGGTCGTCACCGAAGTCACCGTCGACAGCCCCGCCGCCAAGGCCGGCGTGCGGGTGCGCGATGTCATCACCGAGGCTGGCGACCGGCCGGTGACGGACGCGGACGCCCTACGCGACGCCCTGCGCGCGGCGGACGCCCGCCGGGGTATAGACCTCTACATCGCCCGCGGCGGGGTGCGGACGTTCGTCGTCCTCAAGGGAAGCGGCGGGAACTGACGATCCGCCCCGCCGGGGGCCAGACCGGCGTCACTTCGACTCGTTCCACTTGTGCACGAGTCCGGTTTTCAGGCCGCCGATCTCGTAGAGTTTCTCCTTGTCGTGGATCATGTCCCCGCGCGTGTCGCCGGTGACGAGGTAGTCCTTTTGCAGGTAGATGGCCTGCTCGGGGCAGACTTCCTGGCACAGCCCGCAATAGATGCAACGGATCATGTCAATGTCGAACTCCTGCGGGAACTTCTCGACCTTGCGGAACTTGTCCCCCTCGGCAATTTCGCCCGGCTTAATCTTGATGGCCCGCGGCGGGCAGATGAATTCACAAAGCTGACACGCCACGCAGCGCTCCCGGTCGTGCTCGTCCTTGACCAAGGCCGGGACGCCGCGGTAATACTCGGGCAGCTTCGCGTCCCAACGTTCCTCGGGATATTGCATCGTCACCTTGGTCTTGTTCGACAAAGTATTGATGAAATGTTTCACCGTGGTCTTCAACCCGCCGAGGATGGTCGGCAGATAGGACTTTTCGGCCAGGGAGAGCTCCGGGCGTTTGATCGTGATAGCCATATAGTTAACTTGTCTAATCTAGCCCGAAAATTCGGTTTTGCACCTACCTGGGGAAGATGGCGAGGATGATGGCGGTGATGAGGATGTTTACCAGCGCGATCTCAAAGAACGCGATCCAACCCAACTTCATGAGCTGGTCGTAGCGGAAACGCGGCAGGGTCCAGCGAATAAAGATGAAGAACACCAGCAGGCCGGCGACCTTGCCGAAGAAGGTAACGATGTTGAACAGTCCCCAGCCCCATCCGTGCGAACCATCCGGCACGAACGGCAGGTGCCAGCCGCCGAGAAACAGCGTCGTGATGAGCGAGCAACCCGTGATCATCGCCGCGTATTCCCCCAAGAAGAACAGGGCGAACTTCATTGAGGAATACTCCGTGTGGTAGCCGGCCACCAACTCGGTTTCGGACTCGGGCAAATCGAACGGCAGCCGGTTGGTCTCCGCGAAGATGGAAACGGTGAAGATCACGAAGGAAATCAGCATCGGAATCCATAACAGCACCGTGCGCAGGCTCGGGATGCCCGCCGTAATCGGGAGGACAGTCCAACCGTTCGCAATCTGGAACTCCACGATCTTCGACAGGTTCAACTCGCCCATGATGAGGAAGATGGGCACGACCGAGAGACCGAGCGAAAGCTCGTAGGAAATCATCTGCGAGGTGGAGCGGACGCTCCCGAGAAAGGGATATTTGGAGTTTGACGACCACCCCGCGAGCACGATCCCATAAACCCCGAGCGAGGCGATGGCGAAGACGAACAAAACCCCGATATCCACGTCCGCGATGACCATCTTGTAGCCAAACAGCGTCGAGCCAAACGGCACGACCGCGATGGTCAGGATCGCCGGCACCATCGCCAGACAGGGTGCCAGCCAGTAATAGAATTTATTGACGTGCGCGGGCGTGAAATCCTCTTTCAAGAGGAACTTGACCGCGTCCGCGATGGGCTGCCCCAGACCACCGAGAAACGGGAGTTGCAGGTCCTTCTTGAACCCTAAAAGCGTGAGTGGAATCCCGACCCGGTTCGGCCCGACGCGGTCCTGGATGAGCGCGCTGACCCGGCGCTCGGCATAGACCGTGTAGGAAACCAGCGGCAGGATGACAAGGAAAATAATCCCGATGATCTTGGCCAGTGACACATAGACGAAGGCCAGTTCGGGCGAGGGGTAGAAGAGCCAGGAGAGCATACAGAGACGAGTTAGCCGCGGCTCGGCGTGTCGGCGGTGAAGGTCTCAGTGCCGGCCCGCGGCACGCCGGGCGCGTCGCCGCGGCCGGAGAGTTCGAGCGGAACGCCGAGGTCGCCGACACGGCTCAACGTGAGCCCCTTCAGCGTGGGCGTGTCGTTAGCCATCGCGCGGAAGAGGTCGTCCACCGTGTAGATACCGTTGGCGCCGGTGAGCGCTTGGATCAGGTCCCGCAGAATCTCCCAATCGTCGCGCGCCTGACCCGGCGGGTTGACGGCCTTGTTGAGCCGCTGGAGCCGCCCCTTGAGATTAATCATGGTCCCGCGTTTCTCGGCGAAACCGCTGCCAGGCAGGACGACGGTGGCGTGTGCCGTGCTCAGACCGGGCAGGATGCCTAGGGTGATCAGGCACGGCAGTTGGCTCAACCCCTCCGGGGTGGCACCGGCGTCGGCCGCATCTTCACCCAGGCAGAGCACGGCCTGGAAATTGCCGGCGTTGATGCCGCTGCCGATCACCGCGGCGTGGGAGCCGGAGGCCGGATCGGTGAGGCGCAGGAGTTCGGCCCCGCGCGTGTTCGGGTTGCCGTCATCAGAGAGCAGAATGCCGTCGCCCGGCTGCGGCCGGGGCAGGATGTCCACCAGCGACGCGCCGAGCGCGTCGGCCAAGCGGCGGACGAGGTAGAGCTCCTCGTTCGTCATGCGCGCGGAAGCCAGGACGGCGATGCTGCCGCCGCCCGCGCGGATTTCCTGCAACTGCCGGGCGGCCTGCGCGATGGCGTGCTTCCACTCGACCGCGACGAGCCGACCCTGGTTGTCGCGGGTCTGCGGCACGATCAAACGCCGCTCGTCCTGAAGGTAACGAAAATTTAGCCGGCCGTGGTCACACATCCAACAGGAGTTCACCGCATCGTTCTCGCGCGGCGTCTGCCGATGCACAAAATCTTCGCGAGCATGGATAATGGTGTTGCAACCCGTCCCGCAGGACGTGCAGACGCTCTTGGTTTCCCGCAGGAACCACGTCCGCATCTTGAACCGGAAATCCTTCGAGGTCAGCGCGCCCACGGGGCAGATGTCCACCGTATTGAGCGTGTAATTGTTGTCGAAACTCTTCCCGGGATGCGCCTGGAGCTTGGTGAACGAGCCGCGGTCGGTGAACCCGAGCGCATCGTCGTGCGCGATCTCCTTGGAAAACCGGATGCAGCGCGAACACAGGATGCAACGTTCGTCATCCAGCACGATGCGCGGGCCGAGGTCAACGTGTTTGGGCTTGTGGACTTTGTCTTCGAGGAAACGCGACGCGCTCTGGCCGTATTCGATGGAGAACTCCTGCAACTGGCACTCGCCGGCTTGGTCACAGATGGAACAGTCGAGCGGGTGGTTGATGAGCAGAAACTCCATCACACCCTTGCGCGCATCCTGGACCATCGGGGAGTTCGTGCGCACGGCCATGCCCTCGGCCACGTCCTGCGCGCAGGAAATCTGCGGGCGGGGAATCCAGTTGATGACGGGTTTCCCGTCCTCGCCCAGCTCGGGCTTGCGGTCCGCGCCCATCTTGGGCATCCCCATCTCGATCATGCACATCCGGCAGTTACCGGGGGACGAGAGCTTGGGGTGGTAGCAATAGCGCGGGATGTATTTGTTCGCCTGGCCGCAGGCCTCGATCAGGCGCGTGCCCTTGGGGAATTGCCGCCATTCGCCGTCAATCTGGACGTTGACCATCTCGACAGCGGTCTTGGGTTGGTCGGGGGAAACGGTGGTTGGGGCGCTCATGCAAAATTGGGATTAGCCGACGGATGATCTCAACGGGGCGAGGTAGGGAGTTCAGTGCCCGTGCGGCGTCACCAGCACCGGCCGCCCGTTCTCCAGGCGAACACCGTCCGAGCGCTCGCGGGGCGATACGTCTTTGGTCGCCTTGGCCTTGAACTCCTCGGGAAACTTTGCCAGGAAACTTTGCGTCGGCCATGCGCAAGCCTCGCCAAACGCGCAGATCGTCTTGCCGGCGATGTTGTCGGCGACGCTCTTGAGCACGGCCGGGTCCTGGGTGGCGCCGTCACCGTCGGTCATGCGGTCGGTGATCTTCTTCATCCACAGTGAACCCTCGCGGCAAGGCGTGCACTGGCCGCAGGATTCGTGGGCGTAAAACTCGTTGATGTTGTTCAACGCCCACACCATGTCGCGGGAATCGTCCATGACGATCACCCCGCCGGAACCGGCCATCGAGCCGACGGCGGCCAAAGTGTCGAAGTCCATCACGATGTCTTCGAGGCCAATCTCTTTGTCCACCATTTGGCCGTCGGGACCCTTCTCCTTGATTTTGAACGTCTCGTCCGCGCGCAAGATCTTCGCCGACGAGCCGCCGGGGATGACGGCCTTCAGCCTACGACCAGGCTTCATGCCGCCGCACATTTCAATGAGTTCACCCATCGTGATGGAACCAACCTCAACCTCGAAGTTGCCGGGCTTCTCCACGTCGCCGGAGACGCACAGGACGCGCGTGCCGGTGTTGTTGGGCCGGCCGATCTTGGCGAACTCGGCGCCACCCATTTGGACGATGTGCTTCACGTTGCACAGCGTCTCGACGTTGTTAACGATGGTTGGACATTGGTATAGCCCGAGCACGGCGGGGAAATACGGTGGTTTGATGCGCGGGTAAGCCCGCTTGCCTTCCAACGACTCGATGAGCCCCGTTTCCTCGCCGCAGATGTAGGCGCCCGCACCGCGGTGAACGTAAATTTCGAGGTCGAAGCCGGAATTTTGGATGTTCGTCCCGAGGAAGCCGCGCTCACGGGCCTCGGCCAGCGCGCGTTCGAGGATTTTCGCGCCTTCCGGGAACTCGCCGCGGATGTAGAGATAAGCCAGCTTCGCCTGCACCGCGAAGCACGAGATGATCATTCCTTCGAGGAGTTGGTGCGGGTCCTGGTGGATGATGTAACGGTCTTTGAACGTGCCTGGCTCGCTCTCGTCGGCGTTGCAGATGAGGTAGGTCGGCTTCGGGCCGCCGGGCTTGATGAAGCCCCATTTCACGCCGCAGGGGAAACCCGCCCCGCCGCGTCCGCGCAGGCCACTGGTTTTGACCTCGTTGACGATGTCGGCTGGCGTCATTGTGAGCGCCCTCTTCAGGTCCTCGTAACCCCCATCCTCGATGTAGGTGGCGATGTCCGTGGTCCAGCCGGGGCGGTCTACGTTCTTGAAGACGAGACGGCGTTCCTTCTCGTGCGGAGGTTTGAGGAGCGAGACCATAGACGTGAAAGTTTACTGGTATTTGTTGAGGATCAACGCGGCGGCTTCCTTGGTTTCGACGTTCTCGTAGAAATCGTCGTTGACCATGCAGACGGGCGCGGTGCCGCAGCTCGCCAAGCACTCGACGAACTCGACGGAGTATTTGCCGTCGGCGGAAACGGAGATCGGGTTGCCGTGCGTGTGTCCGTGCCGGTCGATGTGGGCGACCTCGCAGACGTCGTCCAGCAGCTTGTAGGCGCCGCGCAACGCG
>CAXTFX010000152.1:0-9106 GCA_964243185.1 uncultured Chthoniobacterales bacterium | reverse complement strand
GTGTCGATCCGCCGCGTGTGCTCGTACCGCAGCGACAGCGCCCGGGCATACAGCGCGTCCTGGATCTCCTGCAAGATGCCCGCAACACGGGCCGCCAGCTCCGCGCCGGGCACGAACTCCTTTTCCTTCGGCCCCCGGTCCCGGCGCGCCACCGCCACCGTCCCCTTCTCCAGATCCCGCGGCCCGATCTCCACCCGCAACGGCACCCCCTTCTTGATCCATTCCCACCCCTTCACCCCGCCGTGCAGATCGCGCCGGTCCACTTCGACCTCCACGCGTTGCCCGTGGAACATTTGCCCACGCAACTCCGCGGCCAGCGCGTCGCACGCCGCCGGCACCGCGTCCCGAGTGTCCGGCTTCGGCGTGATGGGCAGGATCACGACGTGCGTCGGCGCCACCCGCGGCGGCAGCACCGCCCCGTCGTCGTCCGCGTGCGCCATCAGCAGCGTCCCGATCAGCCGCGTGGACACCCCCCACGTCGTCGTGAACGCAAACTCCTCCCGCGACTCCCGCGACTGGAACTTGATCCCGCTCGCCCGGGAGAAATTCTGCCCCAGGTAGTGCGAGGTCCCCGCCTGGATCGCCTTCCGGTCCTGCACCATCGCCTCGATGCAAAGCGTCTGCACCGCCCCCGGGAACCGCTCGCTCTCGGACTTCTCCCCCGCGTAAACCGGCACCGCCAGATGCTCCCGGGCAAACGTCGCATACACCCCCAGCATCCGCTCCGTCTCCTCGCGCGCCTCCGCTTCCGTCTCGTGGACGGTGTGCCCCTCCTGCCACAGGAACTCCGCCGTCCGCAGGAACACCCGCGGACGCATCTCCCAGCGCACCACGTTCGCCCATTGGTTAATCAGCAACGGCAAATCCCGGTAGCTCTGCACCCACTTGGCGAACGACGCCCCGATGATCGTCTCCGAGGTCGGCCGCACCACCAGCGGCTCCGCCAGCTCCGCCGAGGGCGCCGGCCGCATCTTCCCGTCCGGCCCGACCTCCAGCCGGTGGTGGGTCACCACCGCGCATTCCTTCGCAAACCCCTCCACGTGCGCCGCTTCCTTCTCCAGGTAGGACATCGGGATGAACAGCGGGAAATACGCATTTTTGTGCCCCGTGTCCTTGAACATCTGGTCCAGCCCCCGCTGGATGTTCTCCCAGATCCCGTAGCCCCACGGCTTGATGACCATGCACCCCCGCACGTCCGAAGGGTCTGCCAAGTCCGCCGCCTTCACGAGCGCCTGATACCACTCCGGAAAGTTCTCCGCCCGCGTCGGCGACAGGGCGGTCTTGGTTTGCGGTTGGTTGGTTGGGTGAACGGCGGCCGGTTCTTTCATGACAATGGGCAAAAGGGCCGCCAGTTAACGCCACCCCCCGCCCCCGCGCAACGCCGTCCCTTCGAGGTGGACGGCGCGGCCCTCGCGCCGTTACTGACGTGAAGCATCCTGGAATTCAGGCGCGGCGCACCGTAATGGCGCTCGGAGGTCGCCATCCGCCTCGAAGTCTCGCCCATGCACTCCGACCCCGCCCCCGCGCTCTTTGGCGGCTTCTTCGCCCTTTTCATCCTCTTTTGGCTCTTCTGCCTGCTGTTGACCGTCGGCGGCACCGCCTTCCGGGCCGGATGATCGTGGACGTCGTCAACAACCGCCGCCTGCGCGAGGACGAGCGCCCCCTGTGGCTGCTCGTCGTCATCCTCGGTCACGGCATCGGCGCCCTGGTCTATTTCTTCACCGCGCGGAAGCGGCACCCGGCCGCCCGCCCTACGCTTGCGGCGCCCCCACCGCCGCCGGCTCCCCCGCCGCCATCGGCTTCGGCTCATGCCGCTGACCCAGGTCCACGATGATCCGGGCGTTCGAGTAGTCGGTGAAGAACGCCGGCTGCTTCGCCTTGAACTTCGCCATGCGCTTGTCCACCCGCGTCCGCAGCAGCGCGCCCATCGCCTTGATGCCCTCCTCGATGGCCTGCGTCCGGCCCATGCGCCCGACGATGGCGTCCCGCGTGGCCGAGGGCTGGCAGGCCGTCACCGCCGCCTGCGCCGCGTCCACGTCCGCCGCCTCGATGCCGCCCGCCGCCAGCTCCGCGAGGTCCGCCCGGGCCAGGTCAATGATCTCCTGACACCGCCGGGGCACCTCCGCGTCCGCGAGGTTGGCCAAGTCGCTGAACACGACGGCCGTCTTCGCCGCCAGCACGTCATCCCCCCGCTCGTCGGCGAGGGCGTGCAGCTCGTCCGCGATGGGCAGCACGAGGTTAATCATGGCCACCTGCTTGCGGTTCTTGCCCGCCGCGACCCCCTCCGTCGCCGTCCCCTGGATGCCCGCGTCCTCCTGAATCTGGTTAACGAGGCCCTTCAACGTCGCCACGTCCGCCGCCACCTTGGGCAGCGCCGACCAGACGGCCTCGTAGCGGTCGAACACGTTGAGAACCGCCAGCCCCATGCTGACCTGATTGGCGTAAGTCGTTTTCATCCCAACCGTTCTCGGACTGACCCGGACTAAAGCAAGCGAAATCCCGCCGCCCGCAGGAAATCTCCTGCACCGAAAATGGGTCCGCCGCCCCGCCAAACGTCCCGCCGCCGGCGAAAATGCCCCCGCCGGCGGCTGCCCGCGGTTTGCCGCCCGCGGAAACGAACTTTCCGGCCGCTAAAATGAGCCTTCCGCCGACTGGAATGGGTTTGCCGGGGATGCCGGGAGCCTTCCGGCGGTTGAAACGCCTCCGCCGGCGTCCAACTAGAGCCTTTCAACCCCATGGATGGCGCTGCCGTCCGCTGAAGGCGCTTCGCCAAGCGATTCTTCCTGCCTTTGACCGGGTCCTTCCCTTGCCTCCCGTCCACGCGAAGGACCTCACGGGCAATGTTCATTTGTCCATCGGTTCGCCGTTGCCCCCCACGTCCTTTCGCCGCTACTCTTCGCCAAAGCCCCCCGAAGCCGCCTCGCCACCTGCCCCCGCCGCCATCATCGTTCAGCAGGGCAAGGTCCTCGATTACATTGACGGGATCACCCAGCGGGAGGAAACCCCGGAGGAACACGTCCGGCAAGAGATCGCCAAGTCCCTTGTCCGGGAATACGGCTACGCCAAACGGGACCTTGCCGTCGAGTTCACCCTTCGCCAAGGCAGCCGCAAGCCCCGCGCCGACCTGGTCGTCTTTCCCGAGGTCGGCGAACACAAGCAGGAGAACGCCCGCCTCATCGTCGAGTGCAAAGCGGCCTCGGTGAAGTCCGAGGACCGCAAGGAGGGCGTCGGCCAGCTTCACTCCTATCTGGCCTCCTGCCCGAACGCCCTGTTCGGGATGTGGACCAACGGCGTCGAGCGCTTCTGCTTCAAGCGCGTGGTCGTGGACGGCAAGGTGGACTACGCCGACGTGCCCGACATCCCGGCGCGCGGCCGGGAGGACGACGAAGCGGAGCGCCCGCGCGTGGACCAGCTCAAGCCCGCCACCAGCGACGCCCTGCTCTTTGCCTTCCGCCGCTGCCACAACTACATCGCCGGCAACCAGGGCCTCCAGAAGCCCGAGGCGTTCTGGGAGTTGCTGAAGCTGATCTTCTGCAAGATTCACGATGAACGGTTCTCCGACGACCTCCAGTTCTACGCCGCCGGCAACGAGCGCCAGGGCATGAACGGGCCGCTGAAGGTCAAAGCCCGGCTCGAAAAGCTCTTCGCCGCCGTCAAAACGGACTACGCGGCCATCTTCAAAGCCGGCGACGCCATTGACCTGCAACCCTCCGTGCTGGCCTACCTCGTCGCCCAGCTCCAGATGTATTCCCTGCTAGAGAGCGACATTGACGTGAAAGGCCGCGCCTACGAGGAGATCGTTGGCTCCAACCTCCGGGGCGACCGCGGCGAGTTCTTCACCCCACGCAACATCTGCGCGATGGCCGTCGCCATGCTGGGCCCCGGCGAGCGGGACTTCATCCTGGACCCGGCCTGCGGCACGGGCGGCTTCCTCATCACGGCGATGAACCACGTCACCGGCAAGGTCGCCGACGCGGAGAAGCGCCGGGGCGGCAGCCAGGAGCGCATCGAGACCGCCACCCGCGAGCGCGTCACCAAGTTCGCGCAGAACCTCCTCGTCGGCATTGACCTGAACCCGAACCTCGTCAAGGCCAGCAAGATGAACATGGTCATGAACAACGACGGCGCGGGCGGCCTCTACCTGGCCAACTCCCTCACCCGCTCCGCGAGTTGGACCGACGAGAAGCTGCGCGAGCGCAACCTCCTCGGCCGGGTGGACCTGCTTTTCACCAACCCGCCCTTCGGCTCCAAGATTCCCGTGGACAACCCGACGATTTTGGAAGCCTACGATCTCGGGCACGCCTGGACCTACGACGCCGGGGCGGACCGCTGGGAGGAGACCAAAAACGTCGCCCGCTCCCAGCCGCCGGAAATCCTGTTCATCGAGCGGTGCGTGCGCTTCCTGAAGCCCGGCACCGGCCGCGCCGCCATCGTGCTGCCCGACGGCATCCTCGGCTCCCCCGGCCTCGGTTACGTCCGCGAGTGGATTCTGCGCCACTGCCGCGTGCTGGCCAGCGTGGACCTGCACCCGGACACCTTTCAGCCCTTCGTCTCCATCCAGACCAGCCTCCTGGTTCTCCAGCGCAAAACCGACGAGCAGGTTGCCCTGGAGGAAGCGGCCAAGGAGATGAACGACTACGAGGTGTTCATGGCCGTGGCCAACGACGTCGGCCACGACAAGCGCGGCAACCGCACCTACGTGCGCGACCGCCACGGCAACGAGGTCTTCGAGGAGGTGGACCAGCCCGTGAAGGAATACGAGAACGGCGTGCCGGTCATCCACTCCCACAAGGCCCGGGTCAAGGTGCTCGACGACAACACCCAGCAGATCGCCCAGGAATTCCGCCAATGGCTCTCCACGCAAGACTAGCCGCCCCGGCCCCGGCCCCGCGGCAGAACTGGCCGTGGCACCGCGCCAAGGTCGCCAGCATCCCCGCGCACCTGCTCTGGCGCGGGGACCGGCGCATGGAGGCGGAGACCTACCTCTCCAGCGGTCACGGCCTGCGGCTGGCCATCCAGGGCCGCGCGGCGGGGTGGAAGCCCCTGGCCCAATTCGCGCGCGTCTGGCAGCCCTCTCGCCTGAAGGGCATCCAGGTCGGCCCAGAGTTCGGCACGCCGTTCCTCGCCGCCACGCAGGTCTTCGACATCCGGCCGGTGCCGCGCAAGTGGCTGGCGCTGGCTCGCACCGACGACGCGCAAAACCGCTTCGTCACCCCCGGCACCCTGCTCGTAACCTGCTCCGGGGCGGTCGGCCGGGCGACCGTGGCCAACGTCACGCACGAGCGGACGCTTATCTCCCACGACCTCCTGCGCGTCGTCCCGGAGGACGCTGCTCAAGCCGGCTGGTTCTACGCCTACCTGCGCTCCCCGCAGGCGCGGGCGATGATGACCGGCGCGCAATACGGCCACATCATCAAACATCTGGAGGTGGGCCACCTCAACGCCCTGCCCGTCCCGGTGGTCAAGGAGGAACGCGCCCGCGAGTTCCGCGAGCAGGCGGCGAAGGTGCTCGACCTCCGCAACCGCGCCCACCGGCTCACGCTGGACGCTGAGGAACGCTTCGCCCGCGCCTTTGGTTCTCTGGAGGTCAAGGACCGTGGCGAAGCGGGCTACCGCCTCCGGGCAAAGGCGCTGTTCTCCGGCCGGCGACGCCTCGAAGGCGCTTACCACAACCCGGCCACCAGCACGATCCGCCGCCACTTGGCTAAAGATGGGCGGGGCTTTCTCAAGCTCCGCGCCGCCGGCTTGGACGTGTGGGTTCCGGGCCGTTACAAGCGCGTCCCCGCCGAGGACGGCGTTGCCTATATGGACAGCGCCGAACTGCTGGAAGTCTGTCCAGACATTGGCAAACGGTTCGCGGATTGTGACTTTGGCGACAGCCACCGCGGACGGGTGCAGGATGGTTGGCTGTTGGTGCCATGCTCCGGGCAGGTTTACGGCATCATCGGCAGCGTCGTCATGGCCGGGGCGTCCCTGCACGATCAGGTCGTCTCCAACCATGTGATGCGGATTGCCCCGCGCGCCGACGCCAAGCTCCGCAACGGCTACTTGCTGACGGCGCTCACGCCCCCGTGCTTGGCCGCCCCTTGGTCAAGGCACTCCCCTTCGGCTCCAGCGTGCCGGAGATTGATCCCATCGAGTTCGCCAATTTCGAGGTCGTTCGCCTCGCTCCCGCCGAAGAGGGTGCCATCGCCGATTTGGCCGAGGAGTCCGCCCGACTGCGGGCGCGGGCCGACGTGCTGGAGCGGGCCATGTCCGAGGACGCCGGCCGGCTCGTGGAACGGTTTGTGGCCGGTGATATGCTGGATTTTGTCACCACGATGCCCCTTCCCACTGCCAGCGACCTGTCCAAGCCGCCCGCCCCGAGTGCCTTGGTCGAGCACGCCCGCGTGCGCCTGCGGCGCGCCCTGCCCGAGTCCAGCCTGGCCGTCGGCGCGGCGGGCACGGTCGTCCACGTTTACAAAGGCGGGGCCGGTTACGAGGTCGAGTTCACGGAGGGCCGCAAGCGCCCGGTGGTGGAAACGCTGTTCCCGGCGGACGTGGAACCTTTGGGCGACGAGGATGAGTGACCCCGCCCGGCTTCCTCATCGCGGGGAGTTGAACGTCGAGGAGAAGGAGGTTTCGGACTACCTGCTGAACCTCGACAGCAAGGACGGCGAATCCAAAGCGCGCTTTTTCCTCGCCCACGGCTTCACGCGGGAGGATTGGCCGCGGTTCGCCGAGGCCCTCCGCGCCCACGGCTTCACGCGGCCCGTGGTCGAGATCAGGCAGACCCCGTTCGGCCAAAGTTTCGCCCTGGAATGCGAGATCATCACGCCCGACGAACGGAAGCCGTGCGTCCTGAGCGTCTGGATCATCGAGGGCGAGGACCCGCCAAGGCTCGTGACGGCTTACCCGGCGTAAGCGCGGGTGGCCGGAACGTAGCTGGACCCAACATCAAAGCGGAATGAATCCGCCAGGAGTCGCTCCCTCATGCCCCGCCACGTCCCCGGCATCGAAGCGTCCACCGACGCCGCGCGCTGGCGGCGTAAGCTCGCCGCGCTCACGGTGGACCGGCAGCCGAGGCGCCGCGCCCACGTCGCCGAACGCTTCGGCACGGACGCCGCGCGGGATGACCGCCCGGACGACGCGGGCACGACCGCGCGCGAGAGGAGCCGGCGCTGTTCAAGGTCAGCCGGCAGAAGGGCCGCGACGCCCGCTTCCGCCCGGAGGTCGTCACCCGCTACGGGTTCACCTGCGCGCTGACCGGCTACCGGCTGATGACGGAGGACGCCAACCTCGTCCAGGCCGCCCACATCGTGCCGTGGGCGCGCTCGCGCGATGACGACCCGCGCAACGGCCTGGCGCTGACGCCGGACGCCCACTGGACCTTTGACCGCGGGCTGTGGGCGGTGGACGGGGCCGGCCGGGTCGTCGCGCGCGCCGGGGCGTTCACCGAGGGGTCCCCGCCGGGCGGCGCGACGTTGGGCGGGTGCGCCGGCCGCCCGTTGTGCTTCCGCGAAGGCGCGACCCTGCGCCCGGACCCCGCCCGGCTGACGGCGCACCGGGCGCGGTTCTTCCCGTAGGCGGCTCAGGCCGCGGGCTTCGGTTTGCGCCTTCGCAAGGGCGGTCTTGACCGGTTTTGACACGACGGATGAGGGCCCGTTATCCTCTCAGCACCCATGAAAACGCTGACCTTGGACGAATTGCAACGCGACCTGCCGGCGGCCATCGCGCTGGTGCGCGCGGGAGAAGCGATCACCCTCACGGAAGGGGATGCGTCCAAGCCGGTGGCCTTGCTCTCCGCCCCGTCGCCCGGGCCGGCCGCGATCGGGGGGCCGGCGAGCTTTTCGGCGGGGGAGACGAAGGTGACGTTCCGCGCGGACTTTAAGATGACGGACGAGGAGTTGCTGGGCTGGGAAGAGGTCGTGGCGGTCACGCCGGACGGACCGTTCCGGCGGCGGCGGGTGCTGGGCCGGTTGGCGGGGCGGGGCGAGTTTCGCTCCGGGCCGGATTTCGAGATGTCGGACGAGGAACTCCTCGGAGATGTCCCGGCGTCATGAGCGTTTACCTGCTCGACACGCACGCGCTGCTCTGGGCGGTCAATGCGCCCCACCGGCTTTCGGAGGCGGCGCGGGAGGTCATCGCCTCCGTGGACGAGGAGGTCTGCACCAGCGCGCTCTCCGTGTGGGAGGTGAGCTTGAAGTTCGCCCTAGGGAAACTCGACCTGCGGGGACTCACCCCGGACGATGTTCTCCAGGTCGCCAGCGAAGCGGGGTTCGCCTTGGTTGACCGCTCCGCGGCGGAGGCAGCGACCTTTTACCGTCTCCCGCCTGGAACACACCGGGACCCGTTTGACCGGATGCTGGCTTGGCAGGCCATCCGGCGCGGGTTCACGCTGGTTTCCCGCGATCCGCGGCTGCGGGCCTACGAGGCGAACGGTTTGCGGCTGCTCTGGTGAGGTTGTTGACCACCCCCGCCGCGGCGAGCACGGCGGGGGTGAGGCCGTGGCCGACGTTGGTTTCGTCCCACCCGGCGCGGCGCAGGCGGGCGGAGACGCGGGCCATCGCGGGACGGCCGGGATGGTCGCGGGGGAGAAAGCGTTCCTTGAAGGGGAGGAGGGAGACCTCGGCGGCGGGCGGGGCGTGGGCGTCGGGAGCGTCGGAGTCGCCGGCGTAATCGAAGACCTGCACGAAGAGGGTGCGGAGAGGTTGACCTTGATGCGCTGGCGCAGGGCGGGGAGCGGGGCGGCGTCGAAGCGGTCGTAATACAGGAAGGAAACTTTGCCGGAGGTTTCGTGCAGGCGGATGAGGTCGGCGCGGGCGGGGTCGCCGTAGCGGTGGGCGGCGCAGTAGGCGAAGACGCGCAGGAGCGGGGGCAGCGCGGGGAGCAGGGAACGGTGGACGGTGAGGGCGCGGTCGTCGGGGTCCGACCAGCCGCCGAGCGGGGGCGGGGGAGCGGCCGAGGTCGAGCAGGAGGTCGCGGAAGGCGTCGAAGAGTTCGGGGTGCTGGTCGGGGAGGAGGTCCGCGGCGGGGCGTCGCTCGCGGGGGACGCGCGGCGGGAGGAGGATACCGAGGCGGGCGCGGAGTTCATCCCGGTCCACCCGGCGGCGGACGCGGGCGGCGA
>CAXTFX010000151.1:0-9121 GCA_964243185.1 uncultured Chthoniobacterales bacterium | reverse complement strand
CAGGAAACGCGCCGCTGGGACGACGCGGCGGACCAGACCGCGCTCATGCGGACCAAGGAGAACGCGCACGACTACCGCTACTTCCCCGACCCGGACCTGCTGCCCGTCCACACCGCCGAACTCGTCGCCGCCGCCCGCACCAGCCTGCCCGAGCTGCCCGCGGCCAAGCGCGCGCGGTTCGTGCGGGACTACGCCGTCAGCGACTACGACGCCGCCGTGCTCGCCGACGACCGGGCGCTGGCCGCCTACTTCGAGGCCGCCGCGGAGGCCGCGCCCAAGCCCAAGGCCGTGGCCAACTGGGTGCTCAACGACCTGCTCTCGGCGCTCTCTGGCGCGGGGAAAACGGTCGGGGACTGCCCCATTCCCGCCGGCGCGTTGGTCGAGTTGGTTTCGCTGATCGAAAGCGGGAAAATCTCCGGCAAGCAGGGCAAGGAGGTCTTCGCGGAGATGTTTGCCACGGGCAAGGGCGCGGCGGTCGTCGTCCGGGAGAAGGGTCTGGAGCAGCTCTCCGACACCGGGGAGCTGGCAGCGCTGTGCGCGCAGGTCATCGCGGCTAACCCCAAGCCCGCCGCCGACTTCCGCGCGGGCAACCCGGCGTCGCTGAACTTCCTCAAGGGCCAGGTGATGAAACTCTCCCGGGGCAAGGCCAACCCGGCGCTCACCGGCGAGATCCTCCAGCGGCAACTTGCCTCGTGAGGCGCGGCGGTGACAACCGGGCGGGGAAACGTTCAAAGATTTGTGAAAAAAACTCAATTTAGGCTTTGACACTCCTCCGCCCCCGCCCCTAATCTCCGCGCCATGTTAGCCAAGAAATTCCTGACCAAATTCTCCGCCGTCGCTCTGCTGGCCGCCACCGGCCTCGTCGCCACGTCCGCCTTCGCCGGGACCGCCACCGTCGAAAACTCCAAGGACAAAAAGGCCGTCATCGAGCAGAAGCCCCGCGAGCCGAAGTTCTACTTTTCCCTCGGTATCGGCACAGACGTGGACGCCCGCGCCACGAACTTCACCGAGGAAACCAAGACCGGCGCCGCCACCATCGGCACCAACAACGGCTTCAGCCCCGGGGTGGGGCGCATTGGCAATCTACGCACCGAGCGTCGCCGCTACGACAGCGTCTATCCCTACGACATCGGGAACGGTCCCTACCGCATCCAGGGTGAGTTCGGCTACGTGGCGAGCCGCTACGGTGAACTCTTCGGCATGGTGAAATACACCCACATGGGCAGCGACGCTGGCCGCATCGGCACTGCCACTTTCGGTGACGTGACCGACGCCGCGGGCGTGGTCCAACGCGCCGGCTTCAAATCCCCGGTTTTCGCCGATTTCGACGATTACAATTCGGTCGGCGTGGAATTTGGCGTTCGCCTGTTCCTGCTGCCCAAGGAGTCGCGCCTCCGGCCCTATGTCTCCTTCGCGGGCGGTGCCACCTACGTGAGCGACATTGACGCCCGTTTCTTCCTGGCGGACGGCTCGACCATCTTCGACGGCGGGGTTTACCAAGGCGGCGTGGTTGCCACGGGTTCCCTCCTCACCGGCGTGGAGTTCGCGGTGACGAAGAACTTCTCCGTCGGGGCCGAGGGCGGTGCCCGCTACGAGTTCCCTCTCCAGCAGCGTGACCGCGACCTCGATCTCATTGGAATTGGTGGCGGCACCGGGACGACCAACAATACGAACCTCAACGGTTTGAACAATTCAGGCGACCGCTTCTACCTGCCCTTCACCGTTTACGGCAAGGTCCGCTTCTAACGGTGGCCGCTTCCCGAGGAAGCCTCGCTTAACTTCCAGCCCGGCAACCCCGCAAGGTGGTCGCCGGGCTGGTTGCGTTTTCGGGCCGTGTTGTCCACCGTGTTAACCCATGACCATATCCGAGCAACTCGACCAAGACATCAAGGACGCCATGCGCGCCCGCCACGCCGACCGCCTGGGCGTCTTGCGGATGCTCAAGGCCGCGCTCAAAAACGTCGCCATCGCGCAACACGGTCCCGGCGAACGCTCGCTGGGGGACGCCGACGCCCAGGTGGTCGTCCGCAAGCAGGTCAAGCAGCGGCAAGACTCCATCGAGAGCTTTACCCAGGGCGGCCGTCCCGAGCAGGCCGCAAAGGAGCAGGCGGAGATCGAGGTGCTCCAAACGTATCTGCCCAAGCAGCTTTCCGCGGAGGAGCTGGATGCGCTCGTCGTTGAAGCCGTCGCGGAGACCGGTGCGACGGGCAAGGCGCAGATGGGCGCCGTGATGAAGGCGCTCGCGCCCAAGGTCGCCGGCCGCGCCGATGGCCGCGCGCTGAGTCAGGCCGTGCAGCGGCGGCTAAATTAATCCTGGGGAGAAGTGCCCGCGAAACACGCGAAAGGTCGCGAAAGGAAAAGGCAAAAAGAGGAAGGGATAAGGTTCCGGTTTCCTGCCCTTTCGTCCCTTTTCCTGCCTTTCTTTCGCGTCTTTTCGCGTGTTTCGCGGGCACTCCCCTCAGACGTTGAACCGGAACTCCACCACGTCGCCGTCCTGGACGACGTATTCCTTGCCCTCGATCCGCAGGCGGCCGGCCTCGCGGGCCTTGGCGAAGCTCCCCAGGCGCGTGAGGTCGTCGTAGGCCGTGATCTCGGCGGCGATGAAGCCGCGCTCGAAGTCGGAGTGGATCACGCCCGCGGCGGCCGGCGCCTTGTCCCCGGCGCGGATGGTCCAGGCGCGCGTTTCCTTCTCGCCGGTCGTCAGATACGTGCGCAAGCCGAGCAGGTGGTAAACGGCCTTGATGAGTGCGCTCACGCCGCTGCCCTCCGCACCGACGCCCAGGCCGGCGAGGTATTCGGCGGCCTCGGTTTCCGAAAGGTCCACCAGCTCACTCTCGATCTGCGCGGAGATCACGATGGCCTCCGTGTTGAGGTGGGTCTTCACGTATTCGCGCACCGCTTGGACGTGTCGTGCGGCCACGGAGGACGAGGAGTGCAGTTCCTTCTCGGCGACCTGGGTGGAGAGCGCAGCCAGGTCCTCCTCCCCGACGTTGCAGGCGAAGATGGTGGGCTTGTTGGAGAGCAGGAAGAACCCGCGCAGGAGGCGGCGTTCCTCGTCGGACAACCCGTCGAGCATGAGCGCGGGCCGGCCGGCGTCCAGGTGCGGGATCAGGCGGGCGAGCACGGCGTTCTCCGCGGCGGCGGCCTTGTCCCCGCCCTTGGCGGCTTTCGCGTTGCGGTCGTGGCGCTTCTGCGCGGAGGCGAGGTCGGCCAAGATGAGCTCGGTGTTGATGACCTCAATGTCCCGCACCGGGTCCACGCTGCCGGAAACGTGGTGGATGTCGGCGCTCTCGAAACAGCGGACGACCTGCACGATGGCGTCGGTCTCGCGGATGTGGGCCAGGAACTGGTTGCCCAAGCCTTCGCCGCCGCTGGCACCGGCGACGAGGCCGGCGATGTCCACGAATTCGATGGCCGCGGGGATCACCTTCTGCGAGCCGGAGAGTTTGCTCAACACGCCGAGCCGCGCATCGGGCACGGTGACGACCCCGTTGTTCGGGTCAATCGTGCAGAACGGGTAGTTCGCCGCCTGCGCCTTGCGGGTGCGGGTGACGGCGTTGAAGAGGGTGGACTTGCCGACGTTGGGCAAGCCGACGATGCCGGCGCTTAACATAAGGGAAGAGAAATTCGGGTCGCCAATCTAGCCGGGTTTGACCGGTTGCCCAGCGGGGCTTTGCTTGGCGGCGTGAACCCCGACCGCGTGCCCCTGTCCGAGCTGGTCCGTTACCTCGACCGCTTCCTGCGCGTCGGCGAGATCACGGACTACCCGAACGCGCTCAACGGCCTCCAGGTGGAGAACGGCACCGGGCGCGTTGCCCGGCTCGGCGCGGCGGTGGACGCCACCCTGGCAACGGTGGAGATGGCCGCGGCGCGGGGGGTGGATGGTTTGCTCGTCCACCACGGGCTGTTCTGGGGCGGCAACCAGCCGGTCGTCGGGCACCGCTTCCGGCTGCTGCGGCGGGCGCTGGAGGCAAACGTGGCCGTCTATGCCGCGCACCTGCCGCTGGACTACCACCCGGGCGTGGGCAACAACGCCGGTCTGTGCGCGGCGCTGGGCTTCGAGCGGACGACGCCGTTCCTGCCGGTCAAAGGCTTCCCGAGCGGCCTGCGCGCGTCGGTCGCCCTCTCGCGGGACGAACTGGCGGCCCGTCTGCAAGCCGCCGTCGGCGGGGGGCCGGTGCGGGTCTGTCCCGGCGGGCGGGAGCAGGTGCGCGAGGTGGGCGTCATCACCGGCGGGGCGGGCGGGATGCTGCGCGAGGTCGCGGCGGCCGGGGTGGACACGTTCATCACCGGCGAGGCGACGCACCCGACCTACGCGCTGGCCGAGGAACTCGGGGTGAACGTCCTGCTCGGCGGGCACTACGCGACGGAGACGTTCGGCGTCAAGGCGCTCGCCGCGCACCTCTCGACGTGGTTCGGGTTGCCCTGGGAGTTCCTGGACCGGCCGACGGGGCTGTGAAGCTTTGTTGCGCTCAATCCTTCTCGACCCGGGCGGGAAATTGGGGGCAAAGGCAAGACTTGTTCAGAGGCCCCGCCACATCGTAGAAGGTCATGCGGCCTTGACGATCACAGGTCCAGCATTCGACGGCCCCCCTCTCGAAATACAACGTGACTTTTTCCTCGATCTCACCGCGTCGGTTGCGCGGGGAGATTACTTCCACGCAAACTTCCGGGGCGAGGGGATAGACCTCCTCGTTCTTCGGTTTCCGCGCGCGTCGCTCCGCGGACATCCAGACGACATCCACCCCCTTGACGCCTTTGCTCGTTTGGACCGGACATTCCGTGCGCGGATAACCGCCGGCGGGCATCAGGTCAACGAGGTGCAGGAGGATGACCGTTTGAAAATCCGAATGGCTCGACCCAGGAGGAGGGCTCATGACGATGTTTCCCCACTGGTCACTCTCAATCTTGTAGTCCAAGCCGACGAGCACGGGGTCCTCGCAGATTTGTTTCCAAGTCATGCCCATGCCGCGAGTTTAGCCAACTGCCATCACTCCGCCACCTCCTCCTCCTCGTCCCCGTTGCCGTTCGCGCCCTTCTGGCGTTTGAGCCCGCGCAGCTTGCCCTCGATGAAGGCGTTGATCTCGCCGTCCATCACGGCCTGCACGTTGCCCGTTTCCACGCCGGTCCGCAGGTCGAGCACCTTTTGATACGGTTGGAAAACGTAGCTGCGAATCTGACTGCCCCAAGCGACGTCGCTCTTCTGGCCGTATTGCGCCTCCAGGTCGGCCCGCTTCTTGTCCAACTCCAACTGGAGCAGCTTGGACTTGAGCATCTTCATCGCGGTCTGGCGGTTCTGCGCCTGGCTGCGCTCGGTCTGGCAGGCGCACACGATGCCGGTGGGCAGGTGGCGGATGCGGACGGCCGTTTCCACCTTGTTGACGTTCTGCCCGCCCTTGCCGCCGGCGCGGTAGGTATCGGTTTCGATGTCCTTCTCGTCCACCTCGATGGGCACGTCGTCGGGCACCTCGGGCGTGACGTCCACGCTGGCGAAGCTCGTGTGCCGGCGCTTGTTGCCGTCAAACGGGGAGATTCGCACCAGCCGATGCACGCCGCGCTCGGTGGCGAGTTTCCCGAAGGCATACGGGCCCGTGAGCTTGACGGTGGCGGACTTGATGCCGGCCTCGTCCCCGGCCTGCACGTCCATGATCTGCTCGGTCATGCCGTGACGCTCGCCCCAGCGGTGATACATCCGCAGGAGCATGTCGGCCCAGTCGCACGACTCCGTGCCGCCGGCGCCGGAATGGACGGTGAGGTAGGCGTTGCTCCGGTCGTTGGGGCCGGAGAGCAGCGCGGTCAGCTCGAAGTCGTCCAACGCCTTGGCGGCGCGGGCGAACTCCTCGGCGAACTCCCGGGCGGCGGCGGTCTGCTGCGCCTCGTCGGTCTCCTCGGCGACCATCTCGCGCAGGGTTTCCAGGTCGTCCACCTGCCGGGCCAGGGCGGTGAACGGCTCGGAGCGTTCGCGGATGCCGTTGGCCTCCTCGATGGTCTTCTGCGCGGCCTCCCGCCGGTCCCAGAACTCCGGCGCGGCCATGACCGTTTCCAGCTCCGCCAGGCGGGTTTTCAGCTTGGGCAGGTCAAAGATACCTCCGCAGGTGGCCCACGCGGGCTTTGAGGGCATCAGTTTGGAGCGCGGAGAGGTCTTCCATAAGCGGGGTGGCTAATGAAGAACCGAGACGCCGAGGGCGCAAGCGGGAGCGGGATCTGTCCGCAGATTACGCCGATCGCGCCGATTGTTTTTAGGGTGGAGAAAGGCGGGCAAACGCCTCGGGCCGGAACTCTGAACCCTGGCCTTGAATCTGCCTGATCCGCGGACAAAACCTCACGTCGCCATCGCCGCCACTCCCCGCGCCGCGTCGAGCTTCTCGGCCAACTGCGCCTTGGTGAACGGCTTGACCAGGTAGTCCGTCGCCCCCAGCTCCGCGGCGCGCTCCCGGTGCTTGTCGGCCTGCCGGCTGGTGACGACGATGACGGGCAGTTCCCGCCACGCCGCCCGGCCGCGGATCTCCGCGAGCAGGCCGAAGCCGTCGAGTCGGGGCATCTCCAGGTCCGTCAACACGGCGACGAAGGGGCGGGCGGCCTCGTCGGCAGCCGTGAGCCGTTCCAGGGCGGCTTGGCCGTCGTTAGCCGTTTCCACGTCGTAGCCCAGCTCGCGCGTCAGCTTCGCGGCCACCTTACGCACGGACAGGGAATCGTCCACGACGAGCAGCCGCGCGCGGTCCGGCGCGGGGTCGGGCGCGGGGGCCGCGGGGGCGCTGGTGCGAGCGCTCACCAAGGCGAACAGCCCGCCCCGGGCGAAGAAGCCGGCGGCGAGACGCGGCACGTCGAGGATGAGGACGGCGCGGCCGTCGTTGTCAATGGTCGCGCCGGAGAAGAAGGGGTGGTCGGCCAGGAGCGCGGGCAAGGGCTTGGTGACAATCTCCGCGCGCCGGCCGAGGCCCGCGACGGGGAAGGCCAGCCGCTTGTCGGCCACGCGGACCACGACGGCGAGGGAAGGGGCGGCGGAGGACGGGGGGGAGAGCCGGCCGAGCAGGTCTTCCAGGGGCAGGAGGGGGACATTTTCCAGGCCGTCCACGATCAGGTGCTCGGCGCCGCCGTCGGCGTCCCGGGTGAGGTGGCCGGGGCCGCAGAAGGCAAGGCGTTCCACGAAGGCCAGGGGCAGGGCGAAGGTCTGGCCGCCGACCTCCACGAACATCGCCTGACCGATGGCCAGGGTCACGGGCAGCTTCAAGCGCCAGACGCAGCCGACGCCCTCGCGGGATTCAACCTCGACGGTGCCGCCCAGCCGCGTGACCTGCTGGAGGACCACGTCCAGGCCGACGCCGCGCCCGCCGACGTCGTTGCGCTCGCTGCCGGTGCGCGTGGAGAAGCCGGGGCGGAAGAGCAGACCGACCAGCCGCTCGTCGTCCCACTCGGCGGCCGTTTCGGAGTTGATGAGTCCGGCGGCCAACCCGCGGGCGCGGACGGCGTGGAAGTTCAGCCCGTTGCCGTCGTCGGTGAGCTCGATCAGGGCGTGGCCGCCGCGCTGGCTGGCGCGCAGGGTGACGCGGCCGGCCCGGGGCTTGCCGGCGGCCTCCCGCTCGCCGGGCGCGCCGATGCCGTGGCCGACGGAGTTTCGCACGAGGTGGAGCAGGGGGCCGAAGAGGGCTTCGACGATGACCCGGTCCAGCCGGGTGTCAGCGCCCTCGGTCTGCCAGTCAACCTCCTTGCCCTCCTTGTCCGCGGCCTCCGCGGCGACGCGGCGCAGCCGGCGGAAGAGGGCCGTCAGCGGCACCATGCGGACGGCCGTCAGGGTTTCCTGGAGCTGGGAGGAGACCTTGCGGAAACGGTCGCTCTCCTCCGCGAAGTCCCCGAAGCAGCGCCGGGACCCTTCGATGAGCTCTCCCGTGTCCGCGCCGACTTCCGCCAGGGCGCGGGAGAGGAGGTTGAGGTCGTCGTATTCGTCGAACTCCAAAGCCCCGAACCCGGCCGGCCGGGGGGCGGAAACGTCAGAAGGGGGGGAGACGGAAAGACGCGGAGACGCGGAGAGGGCGGGGGCGGAGGGGGAATACTCGTAGCGGCTCTGGAAGTCGCCGACGAGGCGTTGGAGGCGATTCTTGCATATTTCCAGCTCGCCCTGTAAGCCGGTGAATGTGGCGACCTTGGCCAGGAGGCGGTTGCGGGAAACGGTCAGTTCGCCCACGAGGTCCATGAGCCGGTCCAGCGTGGCCGATTCCACCCGCGCGCCGGGGGCTTCAAAGGTGGCCTCCGCGGGGTCGGCGACGCTCAACGGCACGACCGCCGCGGGGCGTTCCACGACCGGCTCCGTGGCTTTGGTCTCCGCGTCGCCGCGTTTTTCCGTCTCCCCCTCTTCTGACTTCGCCCGCAGGTGGGCGAGGAGGATGTTGACGGAGATCTCCGGGGGCGCGGGCGCGGTCCCGGCGGGGGCGGCGGCGCACTCGCGCAGGTAGTCGCGCAGGATGTCCGTGGCCATCGCCACCACGGCCCGCTGGTTGTGGGCGGGCAGGGGCGAGCCTTCCTCGCAGGCGTCCTCCACGGCGTGGGCCAGGCGCCCGAAGGTCGTCAGGCCGATGGAGTTAGCCGCGCCCTTGATGGTGTGCCACAGGCGCATGAGCACGCGGCGGGGGGCCTCGGCGCCGTCGGCGGGGGCGCGGCCCCCCTCCAGGTCGAGGAGGGCGCGGTCAATGGCCTCGCAGTATTCGAGCGTTTCGGGCACGAAATACTGGAGCATCTCGGCGTCCACCTCCTCCCCGGGAGGGACGACCTCCGGGTCGTCCGCCGCTTTCGCAGAAGACGCCCCCTCCAAGACGGCGGACGACCCGGAGGTCGTCCCTCCGGGGGATATTTTCGCGAGCGGGTCCACCATCGTCGCGTGGGGCAGCTCCGGCGGGGGCGGGGAGGGCGGCTGGACGGGGCCGGCCGGGCCGCCGACGCCCAGCCCTTCCAGGAACGCCAGCACGTCCGCGTCGGCGGAGGCATCCAGGTCGGCGGGGAAAATGGCCGTCGGCTCCGGCGTCACCGGCCACCGCGGGGTGACGCCGGGCGCGGGATCACCGTCGGCCGCCTCCGCCGGCCAGCGGGCGGTCACGGCGGCGCGCAGGCGGGCGGTGGCGTCCACGGC
>CAXTFX010000150.1:0-9135 GCA_964243185.1 uncultured Chthoniobacterales bacterium | reverse complement strand
GTGCTCGCCCCGGGGGACGTGCGCAGCGTGGCCAGCCCGCCCGGCGGATTGCGGTCGTGCCTAAGCGTCGCTTCCAAGAAGCGGGACGGGGCATAACGCTCCGTTTACCTTCCGCCTGCTGGACGGTCTCCGTGCCAGAAGCGGCCGTTTCTGACCCGCGCCACCGCGGGAGCGCAGAGGTGCCTTTCCGGCGTGTTTTTCCGCTCCAGAACCCGTCCCGAAAACAACGTGCGAAAAGCTGGCGGGTGCGGACGGGTTCTGGCACGCTGACAACCGTGCTCCTCGGCTACGCGCGCGTTTCCACCGCCGACCAGAGCCTCGACCCGCAGTTGGACGCCCTGCGCGCGGCCGGCTGCGAGCAGGTCTTCTCCGACGTGGCCAGCGGGGCGAAGGCGGCGCGCCCGGGGCTGGCCGAGGCCCTGCGCTTTCTACGGGCCGGCGACACCCTGGTCGTCTGGCGCTTGGACCGGCTCGGCCGCTCCCTGGGCCACCTCATTGAAACCGTCGCCGCCCTGGAACGCGGTGGCCGGGGCCTGCGCTCCCTGCGCGAGCAGCTCGACACCACGAACCCGGGCGGCCGGCTGGTCTTCCACCTCTTCGGTGCCCTGGCCGAGTTCGAGCGGGCGCTCATCGGCGAGCGCACCCGGGCGGGGCTGGCCAGCGCCCGGGCACGGGGTCGGAAGGGCGGCCGGCCGAAGCGGCTGGACGGCAAGCGGGCGGCCCTGGCCAAAGCCATGCCCACTGACAAAGACGTCAGCGTCGCGGAGGTCTGCCGCACGCTGAACGTGTCCCGCTCGACGCTCCACCGGGCCGTGCGCCCCGCCCCGGTCAGTCCTTAACCGGAGTTTCTGTTCCGTTCCTCCCCGAGGCCCTACTCACACCCTCTCCCCGAAAAGAAGCCCACGCGCGGCGGTTCCCGTCGTCCACGCACCCGACCGGCGGCCTAACCGGCGAAGAACTCCGCGATCCTGGCCGCCAGATACACGGGGCGCTCCTCCGCGACCCAGTGGCTGCAACGCTCGGCCATCTCGTAGCGGGCGTGGGGAGCGAAGCGGGCCACCGTGCGGAAGGCGCGCTGCCGGTCGCCGCCGAGCCAGCCGCCGAAGCCGAGTTCCGCGCCAACGAACAGGACGGGCATGGACAGCGCCCCCTCGGCGAGCACCCCGTCGCCCGGCCGGGCCTTGCGGTAGTAGGCGGCCCCGCACTCCAGGACCCCCGGCCGCCGGGCCGTGCGGACGTATTCGGCCAGGTCCGCCGCCCCGAAGGCGCCCACGTCATAGACCCACTCCGTGAAGAACTGCGGGATGAACTGCTCCTCGCGGCCCGTGCCCAGGGAGGCGGTCAGCCGCGCCGCGTTGACCGGAAAGTGCCAGACCTCGTTGACGTGGGCCTGGAGCACCTCGGTCATCTCCGGGCCGTCGAGGGCCGTTTCGGTGAGGAACAAACGCCTGACCAGGCCGGGGTGCCGGGCGGCCAGGTAGGCCAGGGGTGGGCCGCTGATGTCGTGGCCGACGGCGAAGACCTGCTCCTGCCCGAGGTGCCCGACGACCAGGCCGTGGAGGAGCGCGGCGACGCTGGCGTCGTCGAAGGCGGCCGGCGGTGAGCTGTCGCCCAGCCCGGGCAGGTCGAAGGCCAGGCAGGTGAAGCGCTCCGCCAGGAGCGGCAGGACCTTGCGCCACTCATACCAGGACGCCGGCCAGCCGTGGCCGAAGAGGACGAGCGGCCCCCGTCCGCCGACGACGTAGTGGAGCAGGACGCCTTCCACCCGCGTGCGGCGGTGCTCGAAGCGCCGGGCGAAGTCCACCGGGTCGAAGGGCTGCGCGGCCAGCAGCCGGTCCTGGTAGTAGAGGTCGTCGGGATTGGTGCAGACGGGGGCAAGCGGCATGGCGTTGGTGCTGGTGGGGGGTTCCGGGTGCGGGGGCCACGCCCTCAGACGATGCCGCCGGTGGCCCGGACGCTCTGGCCGGTGACCCAGCGGGCGTCGGGTCCGACGAGAAAGGCAACCACGTCGGCCACGTCCGCAGGCTGACCTAGCCGGCCCAGCGGGGTCTGGGCCACTAGGGCGTCGAGCATCTCCCGGGGCGCAGTCAGCCCGTCGGTCTCAGTCACCCCCGGCGAGACGGTGTTCACGGTGATGCCCCGGTGGCCGAGTTCCTTGGCCAGGGAGTGGCTGAACTGTTCGACGGCGGCCTTGGAGCCGGCGTAGGCACCCCCGCCCGCCGCGGCCATCGCCGTGCCCCCGGTGGAGATGCTCACGATGCGCCCGCCGTCGGCCAGGTGCCGGCAAGCCTCCTGCAAGGCGAAGTAAACCCCCCGGGTGATCCCGAACATGCTGTCGTAGTCCACCTCGGTCAGCTCCGCGGTCGGTTTGAAAACATTCTGGCCCGCGGCGTTGTTGACCAGGATGTCGAGCCGGCCGCCGAAGCGCGCCTTCACCTGACCGAAGAGCGCGCGCACCTGACCGAGGTCGCGCACGTCCACCGGGAAGGCCGCCGCCTCCGGCCCGCCGGCCGCGGCGATGGCGGCCATGACGGCCTCGGCCTCCTCGCGCCGGGAGTGGTAGGTCAGGGCGACGTGGGCGCCGTCGCGCGCCAGGCGCTCGGCGATGGCGCGGCCGATGCCGCGGCTGGCGCCGGTGACGAGGGCGACTTTGGTTTCGAGGGGTTTATTCACGGATGGGTTTGATGATTGGAAGGAGGGATCGTGGGCCGGGATCAACGGCCGGCCCGCGGTACCCTGAGAGCATGTGCCCGGCAGGGGAGGAACGGGACTTGCCAGCCACTTGCACGCATACTTTGTTCATCGTCCACCCATACGACAAACGTATGGTCGGCTGGCGCCCACCCGTCGGCCGCCCCGCTCCCCCTCGTCCACATGGAACTGCGTCACCTGCGCTACTTCGTCGCCGTCGCCGAGGCGGGCAGCCTCAGCGCGGCGGCTCGGCGGCTGCACGTGGTCCAGCCCGCCCTGAGCCGACAGTTGCGCGCGTTGGAAGAGGCGCTGGGCGTTGCCCTGCTCACCCGGAGCCGTCGGCGCGTGAACAGCGTCGCCTTGACCGCCGCGGGCCACGTTTACCTGGAGGAGGCCCGGCGCACCCTCGGCCAGGCCGAACGGGCCACCGAGGCGACGCGGGCCGCCGGCGGGGACCAGGCCCTCCGGGGCACGCTTACCCTCGGCCACCCGGGCGCACCCACGCTGGCCTTCCTCCAGGACGCCCTGGCGCGCCTCGGCCGCGACCACCCCCGGATCACCCTGCGCCCGCACATCGTGACCACCCTCCGCGCCCTCGAAATGCTCGGGGCCGGCGAACTCGACGCCGCCCTCCTGCACCTCTCCCCGCCGGTGCGCAAGGCGCCCCTGGCCCTGGAGCCGGTCGGGGCCGACCCACTGCTGGCCGTCTTCCCGGCCGATCACCCGCTGGCCCGGCCGGCGGATCGGCCCGTGACCCTGGGCGAGCTGGCCACCGAGGCGTTCGTCTTCTGTCCGCGGGCCAGCCGTGAGACCTTCTACGACTTTGTCTTCGAGCGTTGCGCGCGCGCCGGCTTCCGGCCCCGCGTGGTGGCCGAGAGCGTGGACCTGCCGACCATCCCGCACCTGGTGGCCGCGGGGGCGGGCGTCTCCCTGTTGCCGTCGCTCTGCCGGCAAGCGCACGACACTCCGGCCGGCGTTGTTTACCGCTCCCTGCGTGCTCCGGCCCCCCTGCTGCGTCAGGTGCTGGCCTGGCGGCGCGACGATCCCCCGCCGCTGGTCGCCCAGTTGGTGGAGGCCGTGCGCGCCGCGCGAAGCTGCCAGGCACCTATCGGGCGGGCGGACTCGCCCCCCAGCGGGTAGGGTGGCCAGAACTGCCCTGCCGGAAGTTCCCTCCGGCCGAAGCCGGCGCGGTGGTTCACCCGGGTGAGGAAAGCGTGTCGGCCCAATGATGGGTCTAAACGTGCTTTGTTTCACGTTTCGTGTTCGGACCTCGGCTGGGTGCTTTCCGATCCTACCCAGGTCAACGTGTGGTTCAACGACGAGATCGTCTCGCGCAATTCACAGGTGGCCAGCCGGACACGCCGCCCACCTCCGCCGCCGCATAGGTTATACTCCCTCCGCCGCCGGCGTCTTCTCGACCATCTCGTCGAATTGCCCGCGCGCCTCCGGCCCCGTGGTGCTCCCCTTGCTGGACTTTGCCATCACGCGCATCGCCAACGTGGCGACGCGGTCCCACAAGTGTAGCGGATGGTGAATGGTCATCATCAGGGGGGAACCCTCTTCCGGGGCGCCATTGATTTCTTTTGCCCGAGGGATGTTCTCTGCGACCCTTCTTGCCCGACTCAAACCTTTGCTCCGACCGGGAGGTCCTGGTCAGGAAAGCGCGTCCTTGAGCCACGACTTTTTGGCAAAGGCCGGGTCCGGCGCGAGCGGAAAAATCTCGTAGTCAGAATAGCTCGCTTTGATGAGCGGAAAGTTGTCGAGGATTTCTTGCAGATGCTTGGGCGACTCCGCTTCAAAGATGCAAGCCGCGCCCTTGTCCCTCTTACCTAGCACCCATGACTGGCGCAGGCCCCCCTCCCCGTAGAGTTCCTTCGCCCTCGCCTCTTCCTCGCCCACCAGCTTCGGGACACCCGCCGGCATCCCGAGGATCTCGAACCGCTTTTTCGGCGTGAAAACCACGAAGTATTGCATGGGGGTGCGTTTCTACGGGGTTCGTGTTAGAAAAAGAACTTTCACTAACCAGCGAGTGCGGCTCGGCTCAGGAGGTTTTAGCAAAAGCCGGGTAGGGCGTCAGCGGCCAGATCTGGTAGTCCGCGTAGGCCACTTTGATCAGCGGAAAGCTGTCGATCATCTTCTGTAAATCCTTGGTTGACGCTGCCTCGAAGAGGACCGCCGCGCCCTTGCTTTTGATGTCCAGCGCCCACACCTGGCGCAGACCCCCCTCCCCGTAGAGAACCTTTGCCTGTTCCTCTTCCTCCTCTTCCATCTTCGGGAAGTCAGCGGGCAAGCCTTCGGTTTCAAACTTCTTTTTGGGCGTGAAGATCACTAGGTATTGCATAGACATGTGACTTTTTTTAAGGGTTAGCGTGATGGGTTGGGTTTGTGGGCGCCGAGCACCGGGCCGGTCCTGGGCCATGCGGTGATCTCTGGGTCTTCGGTAAAGCTGCTGACCTGTTCCGGGATGTTGGAAGCGTCGTGGATGGGCGGGGGTGCTTTCTTGCTGCTGTCTTCGGGCGGTTGGCTGGCCGCGTCAGGGTTCTCGGGCCTGGTCGAGCCATGGGCGGGCGCGGCCAAGTGAGAGCGCCCCGCTGCTTGTTCCTAAAGAATCGCCAGCCGATTGTTCGCCGGAAAATGCGCCCCGACCCGCAAGCACCCCCACCGTGCGGAGAGGGCGTCCCCGGGTGCTCCCTTTCCGGCGGTGGAGGACGGTCATAGGCGTTGCCCTTGGAGAAGGTTTGGCGGGTAACGCACGTCATGGCGCGGGGAATTGGTTGAAGTCAGGCAGGCTGGAGAGACATCCCGCGGCTGTCGTTCACCTTCGAGCCAACGGTAACGCGGGTTCGCCATCGGTTTCGCTATTCCCCGAAACCCGTGAACAACAGACCCTCACAGGCTGGGGAGCACAGGACACTATTTGTCGGACGATCCAGGGGATCATCGGTCAGCCGCGCGTTTTTTCGGCGAACAAGCGGCTGGAGATTCTTTAGGAACAAGCAGCGGGAATTTCCGCTTCACCGCGCCCGTCTGCCCATCCGTTTTGATTGCACCCGACAACGATGACTTCGACAGGGGCGACTGATGTGCGGGCACTGGCAGAAGTTTCCTGCGCGGCGCGCCGCGGCGAGGCGCACACGCCTCTCGGCGAGAGCGGGGCGGGCAAGAGCACGTTGAATCGCGCCATTAACCCCCACTTTCGGTATGCCTGAACCATCCGCGGAGGGCCAGATGAACCACAAGCAGTGGATCGCGGTGCTAGGCACCACGCTGGGCGCCTTCATGGCCGTGCTGGACATCCAGATCACCAACGCCTCGCTCAACCAGATCTCCGGGGGCGTTGCCGCCACCGCGGACGAAGGCTCCTGGATCTCCACCTCTTACCTCATCGGCGAGATCGTCACCATCGGGCTGACGGCGTGGGCCTCCAAGGTCTTCACGGTGCGCTGGTATCTCATCGGCAACGTCGTGCTCTTTCTCATCTTCTCGGGCCTCTGCGGCATTTCCAAGAGCCTGGGCGAGCTGATCGCCTTCCGCGTCGGCCAGGGCTTCACCGGCGGCGTGCTCATCCCCATGTGCCTGACGGTCATCTCCACGACGATGCCCAAGAACTTGCAACCCATCGGTCAGACCCTGTTCGGGCTGACGGCCACGCTGGCCCCGGCCGTGGGTCCCTACCTGGGCGGCTGGCTGACGGACAACCTCGGTTGGGAGTGGAACTTCTACCTGAATTTCGGCCCGGGCATCCTCATGCTCGCGGCCATCGCCTACGCCGTCCCGGCCGAACCGATGCGGCTCGGCGAACTCCGGCGCGGGGACTACGTGGGCATCGTCTCGATGGCCATCGGCATGGGCGGGCTCATCGCCATGCTGGAGGAGGGCCAGCGCAAAGACTGGTTCGGCAGCGACCTGATCCGCACCTGCGGCCTCCTGGCCGCCGTCTTCATCCCCATCTTCGTCATCAACGAGCTCATCGTCGCGCGGCCCTTCGTCAACCTGCGCCTCTTTGCCAGCCGCAACCTCACCATGGGCTGCGTGGTCGCCTTCGTGCTGGGGGTGGCCCTCTACGGCACCCTCTACCTGATCCCGCTCTACCTGAGCGTGGTGCAGAATTACAGCCCCTTCCAGATCGGGGAGGTGCTCATCTGGGCGGGCCTGCCCCAACTGCTCATCTTCCCGGTCCTGCCGCTGCTGATGAAGCGCTTTGACCTGCGCCCGCTCGTTTGCGTGGGCTGCGTGATCTTCGCGGTGAGCTGCTTTATGAGCTCCTTCATGAGCTACGACTACGCCTACGGCCAGCTCATCCACGCCAACATCGTGCGCGCCCTGGGCCAGCCCTTCACCATCGTGCCCGTCACGACGTTGGCCCTGGCGACGCTCGCCCCCAAGGACGCTCCCAACGGCTCAGCCCTCTTCAATATGCTGCGCAACCTGGGTGGCAGCGTGGGCACGGCCCTCCTCTCGACGGTGGTCACCCGCCGTGAGCAGTTCCACGACTTTCGCATCGGCGAGTCGGTGACGGCCTCCGACCTGGCCACCCAGGGCCGCATCGCCAGCCAGCAGAGCTACTTCGAGGGCCGGGGCTACGACCCGGTCACGGCCCTGACCCAAGCCTACCGCTCCATCAAGCAGACCATGACCCGTGAGGCCAACGTGATGGCCTTCAACGACGCCTTCTTGATCGTGGGCTTCTCTCTGATCGTCGGCGCCGCCATCGTCTGGTTCTGCAAAAAGAGTGTGGCCAAGGAGGGCGCGGCGGCGGGGTGACACCGCCGCCCGGCGCCCCGTCAACCCGTCCACGACTCCGAACGTTTGCCATCTAATGAACGACCCGAACAGCTCCCTGCCCGTCCCGCCCCCGCCCCGGTCCGGGCCGCCGCCCGCCGCCGACGATCTGCGTTCGACCCTCGAGCGTATCGCCGCCGCGTTGGAGCGGCGCAACGAGCAGCCGCAGGCCGGTCCGCAAGGTGGCGGCCAGAACGGCGAGAGCAGCGGTAAACCGCCCGCCGAAGATAAGGAGAGCGGGGGTGATGACGACAAGAAAGGGGAAAAGAAGGAGGGCGGCGAGGGCAAGAAGCCGGAGGGCGGGGACGAAAAAAAGGATGGCCAAGGCGGCAAGGAGGGGGGTGAAGGCGAGGAGAAGAGCCACAAGCCCTCCAAGAAGGTCGTCATCATCGGCATCCTCGTCGTGCTGCTCATCGTGGCCGCCGGGCTCTTCTTCTGGCTGCGGGGCCGGGACAAGGAATCCACCGACGACGCCTACGTCACCGGCCACGTCCACCAGGTCTCCTCCCGGGTGGCGGGCACCGTCGAGGGCGTGGACGTGGACGACAACGAACTGGTCAAGGAGGGCCAGGTGCTCGTGCGCCTCGATCCCCGCGACTACCAGGTCGCCCGCGACAAGTCCGCCGCCAGCCTCGCCCAAGCCGAGGCTCAACTTCTCCAGGCCCGTGCCCAGGTTTCCCAATCCGACGCCGCCGTCCTCCAAGCCCAGGCCCAGGTCGCCCAGCAGCGAGCCCAAGCCGCCCAGGCCCAGGCCAACCTGCAGCTGGCTGGCATCAACTTCAACCGCAACCGCGCCCTCTTCCAGCGCGACGCCCGCGCCGTGGCCAAGGCCGACGTGGACACCACCCAGGGCACCCTCGGCGCCCAACAGGCTGCTCTCGACGCGGCCAACGCCAACGTGGAGGCAGGCCAAGCCAACGTCACCGCCGTCCGGTCCACCGCCGCGGCCAACGAGGCCAACGTCAAGGTCGCCGAGGCCAACGTCGGCGTGGCCCGCGCCGGACTCGCCGACGCCGAGCTGCAGCTCTCCTACTGCCGCATCGTTTCCCCGGTCGGCGGGCGGATCTCCCGGAAAACCGTCGAGAGCGGCCAGCGCCTCTCCGTCGGCCAGGCCCTGCTCGCCGTGGTCCCGGAGAACGTCTGGGTGCTGGCCAACTTCAAGGAGACGCAGTTGGCCCGCCTCGCCGTCGGCCAGCGCGTGGACGTGAAGATTGACGCCGTGCCCAAGCACGTTTTCCTCGCCACCGTGGACAGCATCCAGGAGGGCAGCGGCGCCACCTTTTCCCTGCTGCCGCCGGACAACGCCACGGGCAACTTCACCAAGATCGTCCAGCGCGTGCCCGTCAAGATCGTCTTCGACGAGGACTCCGTGCGCGACTTCAAGGACAAGATCGTGCCGGGCCTCTCCGTCATCCCCAAGGTGGACCTCCTGAGCGCCACCCCCGGCAAGCCCGCCGCCAAGGCCCAAAAACGGGAGGACAAGCGCCAGCAGCGGCAGGAAAAGCAGAACCGCGAGCGCGAGGGGGGCAAGTTGTGAAATGTGCCGCCCGGTCCTGCCTTCCCCCGGTCTTTGGCGCCGGCGCCCTCCTGCTGGCGCTGGGTGCCTGCGCCGTCGGCCCGAACTACTCCGGCCCCCCGTTGGAGGACTTCGCCCCTACCCCC
>CAXTFX010000149.1:0-9190 GCA_964243185.1 uncultured Chthoniobacterales bacterium | reverse complement strand
TAGTGAAATTGAACGCTGACGTTTCCGTGGATGGGCTGCATGAAATCGGGGGTGACGGCCGGCGGCAGGAGGAGGGCGGGGTGAGCGGGAGAACCGAAAACCCGCCCGGCCGGCAGCGTAAATACGGCGTTCGGACCCGCTTTGGATTCCGGGTTTCGTCCGACGCGACCCCAGCCTGCCGGGGTAAGTCGAATTGGCTGAGTCCCGCCGGGGAGCCAGCGCCGTAGTGGATTCGTGATGGCCCGCTCGTCCGCCCGCTGGTCCCCCGCGTTCCCCCACCCCCAGGCATGAGAATCCTGCTCACCGGTGGGGCCGGCTTCATCGGCTCGCAGATCGCGGCGGCCTACCTGCGGGACGGGCACGAGGTTGCCATCCTGGACAACCTCGTTTCCGGCTCGAAACGGTTCCTGCCGGCCCGCGCGGTGTTTTACCCGGCGGACATCGCCGACGCCGGGGCGGTGGGGCGCATCTTCAAGGAATTTCAGCCGGAGGTCGTGTCGCACCTCGCCGCGCAGCTTGACGTGCGCCGCTCGCTGGAGGACCCGGCGGGGGACGCCAACGTCAACATCCTCGGCGGGTTGAACATCCTGCTCCAGGCCACCCGCCACGGCGCCCGCCGCTTCATCTTCGCCTCCTCCGGCGGGGCGATCTACGGCGACACCGCCCGCCTGCCGGCCGACGAGGCGACGCCTCCCCAGCCGCGGTCCCCCTACGGGCTGACGAAGCTGACCTTCGAGACCTACCTGCAAATCTGGCGCGAGACCCACGGCCTCGTCCCGGTGATCCTGCGTTACGCCAACGTTTACGGTCCCCGCCAGAATGGCCGGGGCGAGGCTGGGGTGGTGGCCATCTTCGGGCGCCGGCTCCTGCGCGACGAGCCGTGCGTGATTTACGGCGACGGCACCTCGGCGCGGGACTATGTGTTCGTCGGCGACGTGGTGGAGGCCAACCGGCTGGCGTTGACCCGCGGGGACGGCGAGACCATCAACGTCGGCTCCGGCGTGCAAACCACGGTCCGCGAGGTGTTCGACGTTCTCCGCGAGGCCGCGGGCACCCTGCGGGGCGAACGTCTGGACGCCGAACCGGGCTTCGCCCCGGCACGCCCGGGGGAGGTTTACCGCGGTTCCCTCGACAGCGCCCACGCGCGGCAGGTTTTGGGTTGGACGCCGCGAACGACGTTCCGGGAGGGCGCGGCGCGCACGCTCGCGGCCATGTTGGCGGAGGGTTGACGGCCGGCCGGCAGGGTCCGGCACAACCCCGGGGACCCCAGGCCGCCCCTCCGTCCGCGGCGGAACCCACCAACGCCGGCCAGCGCCGAGCCATCCCCGCCGGGGGCGAGGTTGTTCCCCGGGGCACGCGGCGAGGGGGGCGAATTTCGGGCCGAGCCTCCGATGACGCCGCGGCCGGGCATCGAAAAAGCCTAACAGCGCGTGGATAAATAGCCTGTTCAGCAGGCAAAGGGCGGGGCAGTTTGGCCGGGCCATGAATTGCCGCTGGAGCGAGGAGGAAATTGACGACGCGATCTGGCCGGAAGTGCAGGAGTTGCTGCCGCCAGCGCGACCGCACGGAACCAAACCCCCGGGCCGCCCTGGGTGACATCCTCTTCGTGCTGCGGCACAACTTGGCTTGGAACAAGCTGCCACGGGCGCTGGGCTTCGGGTGCGGCAGCGCCTGCCGCAAGCGGCTGGGGGAGTGGCACGCCGTCGGCGTGTGGGAGGAGGCTCCACGCCGACTTGCTTGCCCGCCTGCACGCCGCCCACCAAATCGCCTGGTCACGCCCCGTCGCGGACGCCAGCAGCCTGCGGGCACTCAAAAAGGGGAGCACACGGGTCCCAACCCCACCGACCGTGCTCGTGCCGGCAGCAAACACCACCGCTTGACCGACGCGGGCGGCATCCCGCTGGCGGCCTCAACCAGTGCCGCCAACCGCAACGGGGTGACGATGTTGCTGCCCCTGCTCGCGGCTGTGCCGACGGTCCGAGGCCGGCGCGGCCGGCCCCGACGAAGGCCCAGGGACATCTACACAGACCGCGCCTATCGCAGCCGCGCCCACCCCAGGGCGCTGGCGGCCCGCGGCATCCGCCTGCACGTCGCCCCGCCCGGCAGCGGCTTGGGCACCAAACGCTGGGTGGTGGAGCGCACCTTGGTCCCCCACGAGGAGGAGGTCAGCTTCGCCAACGGGCCGACGCGCCTGGCGGGCACCCCGGTCCTGCCCGCCGGCCCCGGCCCGCACCCCGCGGTGGTGTTCGTCCACGGCGACGGGGCCACCGCGCGCGACTGCCTGGGTTATTACCGCCCGCTCTGGGCCGCCTTCGCCGCGGCCGGCTTCGCCTGCCTGAGCTGGGACAAGCCCGGGGTGGGCGCCTCCCTTGGCGCCGACGGCCGGCCCTACGACCGGGAGCAGCCGGAGAGCTCCTTCCAGCGCGCCAGCGAGCTGCGCCAGGCCCTCGACTTCCTCAAGGCCCGGCCTGATGTGGACGGCCGGCGCATCGGCTCCTGGGCCATCAGCTAGGCGGGCTGGATCGTGCCGATGGTGGCCGCCCAGCCCGACGACGTGTCCTTCTTCATCGCCGGCTCCTGCCCGGCGCAGACGGCCGACGAGCAGAGCGAATACCGGCCCCGCTGGCAGGCCCTGGACGAGGGTGGCTCCGCCGAGGCGGCCGAGCGTCGGGTGGACGAACACCGGCCGGAGGCGCGGGGGGGCGCGGCCGCCCGATCCGCCGCCGGCCGCCTTCTGGGCCCACCTGCCGGCGAACCCCTGGCCGGCAGCGACGAGGCGGGCCGCAGCGTGGGCCGGGCCGAGGACGACGGCAGCTTCCTGCTCGACCCGCCGCCCTGGCTGGGGCGGCTGCGCTGCCCGGTGCTGGCGCTCTTCGGCGCCAACGACCACAACGTTGGACGCGCAGGTCTGCCTGCGGACCTACCGGGAGGCTCTGCCGGCTCGCTCGGCCGGGGGCCAGCCGCCGCGCGTTTCGCGCTCTTCGCCGGGGCCGACCCCCTACTCTTCGTCAGCCCGAGCGGGACAATGCGGGAGTGGCGCGAGCATCTGCGCCGGGGGGATTTGCCCTTCGGGGAGGGCTACCTGGAGACCATGACCGAATGGCTCAGGGGGCTGCCCGCACCGCTGCCGGCCGGCCAACGGGGGCCATAGAGCCAGGGGTGACACTCTTGCCCTTGCCAGGGTGCGCTCCGTCCACGTTGGCCTCTATCGCGCGGCCGGTGGGTCATCACCTTGGCTGGTGCCCTGACGCCGTGACTCTTCGTGTCCACGACCGGCACGGACGCCGACTGAGCAGCCATTTACCTACGCGGTATGAAGCGATTTCGTTTGCCCGTGCGGGGCTGTGCTGTAGCGGCGTTCTTATGACCGCCGGCCGGGCGGCGCGCCAGCGCGAGGGAGCTCGGCGGTCATAGACCACTGCTACCGTGACGCACACCCAAGTGGAAACCGCTTTAGTGAAGCTCGGATCAGGGTTCAGAGCGCCCCCCGGGAAACGTCCGCCTACTTATCAGTCACGGGAAAGTATCGAAGAACAACCCGCTGATCACGGCATCGTAAGCGGGGTCATTATTGATCACTTGAAACTGAACTTTGCCCCTCACCTGCCAGAGCATGTATTGACCGCCCTGGTTGCCATGATGCGTGTCGTGCAAGTCGAGCAGTTGACCCGTTTCGCCGTCCACCCCGAGAATGATCTCCTTACGGAAGGAATTCGGCTCCCAATCAAGCGCGTAGAGCGCGATCTGGTGGACGCGGTTGTCCGTCAGATTCACGTCAATCGTGAAACTGGAACCCGCGTCGTTCGTGGGGGACGTCCAGGCCGCCGCGACGCGGGTTCGGGTCTGTGGGTCCCATAGTCCCCTCACGTCAGCGGTGGGGTTTTCCCAAACCACGTCATGATTGTTCCGCACCGTGATGGAAGCGACGTAGCTTGGAAGGGACGCGCTTCCGTCTTTTAGAAGGTATCCGTCTTTCCCGTAGCGAGCGGCCCAATTCCCTTTCGTATCCCCATCGTTGGTGAGGTAAGTCACCAGTCCCTGGGGGGGACGAGGCGACCCCAAGAAGATTCCGTTGAGGGCGGCGTTCGTGGAGCCGTTCAAGTTCACCGCTCGGACTTTGATGTGGCCGCTGACGTCCCAGGAGACATACTCTCCCCGCACGAAGGAACTGAGGGAGCGGGAGTTCAAAACCGCGCCGCTGACGGCATCAACGATCTCCACTCTCTCCTGACGCCCTCGATTATCCCAATCCATCGCGTAAACCGCGAGCCGATGAATCTGCGAGTCCGTCATGTTGACGTCAATGGAAAAGCTCGTGGGATCATACAGGACCGCCGCGACCCGATTGTTTTCTACGACCCGGTGCAGCGCCTGCGGTTCATTGTTGAAGGACCACTGCCAAAGACTGATGTTGCTCGCATTGATGGTGGCGTAAGGAGGGTCCTTGGCAAGATCACCGAAAATATTGTATCCCTCCGTGCCATACCGTCCCTCCCAGCTTCCCTGGCTTGTTTGATCGATCCCAACGAAAGTCGCCGACGCAGTTCCGCCGGGGGGAGGCGCGCCGTTCACGATCACGCGCACCGGTGAGGAGACTGCGGACGCACCGGTCGAGCTCAGGGCTTTCGCGGTTAAACGGTAGCTTCCGGTGGCGACGTTGTTCCATTGGGAGGCAAACGGTGACTGGGTCGCCTCGGTGATCAGGGCGTCATTGGCAAAATATTGAACCGTTGTGATATACCCGCTCGGGTCCCGAGCGTCGGCGCTCAAAGTGAAACTCCCCGGCGCATTGGTCGTTGCGCCGTCCAGGGGAGAGACAACCGTGACCGTCGGAACGCTTCGACCCGAAATCGTGACCGTATTGATCCCTGAAACCCCGCTCGCCCCCGCGTTATCATAAGCAATCGCCTTCAGGGCATAGCTTCCGGCGGCCACGTTGCTCCAGTTCGCCACGTAAGGCGGCGCGGCGGACTCGCCGAGCAGACTTCCGTTGGCAAAGAATTGAACCTTGCTGACCGTGCCATCACGATCGCGCGCGTCGGCTTGCAAGGTGAAGCTCGCGGGCTCCGCGGCCGTGGCCCCGTCCGCCGGGGAGAGGAGCGAAACCGTGGGGGGGATGTTTGCCGGACCGCCCTCCGGGGGGCCGATAAAAATTCCATTGATGATCGCGTTCTTCCCAACCTGGTCGGCGGCCCGGACTTTGACGTGGCCGCGAACGTCCCATACGAGGTATTCTCCCACGGTAAAGGAAGGCAAAGCCTTCGAGTCCAGAACGGTATCGTCATCGCCATCGAGAATTTCAATCGTCTCCTGGCGGCGGCCCTGCCAATCTCCATCCCAATCCAGCGCATAGATGGCTAACCGATGCGTTTGCGAGTCGGTGGTGCTCACATCAATCGTGATGCGTGAGCCAGTCCCCTCGGGACTATAAAAGCAACTGGCAATCCGGCCGTTGTTATAGGTCTGCAATCCCCGGAGATCGTTCGTCGCGCCCCAAGTCCAAGTGTTAATTCCCGAGGCATCAACCCGGCCGTAAGCCGGCTGCACGCTCACATCACCAACGACGACGGAGCCATCCTGACCATATTTTCCTTGCCAGGATCCCAGGGTAACGGTGTCCGTGGCGACGTAGGTCGCAAAGTTCACGGTCGAGCCGTTCGCGCCCGAGTAGGTTTGCCCGGCCCTCAAACCGAGGGCAGACACCACCAGAGAAAAGAGAGTGATGAAGATGGTTTTGAAGGGCGCCGAACATTTCAGCCGGAGGGACCTCGCCACGGGAGCCGCTTGTCCATCCAATCCGGCGCGGGTGCGCTCCACGGCCCAGCGCCGCACGCCTAGGCCGCTGCCGTGGGCGGCGGCGCCGCACCGCGCGATGGCGGGCTCAGTGGTGCGCCGCTGGCGCGACTCCGCCCGCAGCCAGCCGGCGGCACCACCGGCGCGGTCAGCCAGGAGCGCCGCGGTCTGCCGAAAGGGCCGACCGGGTCCGGCACCGACGGGTCCGATGACCTTCGTTAGATTGAGTCCCTGGGTGCGCCCGGGGACGTTGACCCCGGCCCGCACGGCGAGCGCCTTGGGCGCGGGCCGGAGTGGCGCGGCGGCCATCCCGAGTTCGTCGCTGACCGGTGATTTTGCCATGCCCTCGACTTCGTTGCCCGTCGCTCCCCCAGTTTCATTCCTTTATGTCAAATTGATGTTTCAGAAACCGTGCCTCCCGCTTCGACTACGGGCAGCAGGCTGGCCGGGAGCAGACCAGGGCAAACCCTCGCGGCCCGGGACTTGTCTTGACGACGGCTCACGCTTTAGGTTCGGGGCATGGAACGTTTCCTCGGCCGATTCTCACCCCTCGCTTTTGTCCTCCTGCGCGTCGTCGCCGGCCTGCTGATGGCTTGCCACGGCGGCCAGAAGGCGCTCGGCATGTTCAGCCCCCCGCAGACCCCGCCCCTGCTCTCCCTCTTCGGGATCGGCGGCTTGGTCGAGTTGATCGGCGGCTTCCTGGTCGCCTTCGGCCTCTTCGGCAGCCTGGCGGCTTTCATCCTCAGCGGGCAGATGGCCGTGGCCTACTTCATGGTTCACGCCAAGGGCGGATTCTTCCCCATCGTCAACAAGGGGGAGTCGGCGGTGCTCTATTGCTTCATCTTCCTGTTCATCGCCTGCCACGGCTCGGGGATCTTCAGCCTCGACCAACTGTTGTTCCGCCGGTCGGCCACCGGCCAGAACCCCGCGCGTTAAAGGGACTTTTCGGCGGGGGCATTCCCGAGTGCTCCTTCTAATCCGGGAATACTCGCTTGTTTGTTGGCTCCAATCTCAGCGATGCCGGTTCTCACGTCGTCACCCGTGACCTGGACCAGCCTCGTTCCTGATCATCTTAACACCAATGAAGTCCAAGCTCGCTCCCCTCATCATCCTTTGCGCCCTGTTGTCGCCAAGCATCTCCGCGCAGGCCGCGCCCCACTCCAAAGCCAACGGCAAAAGTGAGATTGCCGCGATGGTCAAAGACCCGGAGATGGCCCGAGCCGCCCTGCACGAGATGATCAAGAGCACCGAAACCAAGCGTATGATGGCCCGGGAACTTGCCAGGGATAGCGAATTCAAAAAGCTTTACGCGGTCGAGATCGGATCCGGCGCGCCTCACCAGGAACGCAACCCATCCAACCACCCGGAACTCTTTCGGCGCAGGCAACCCGACGCCCGGTAAGTTGCAGATACTTTCCCGGCCAGGGCCAGGTTCGGTCTGGCGGCTCGCTTTTCGCGCTGGCGGGGCGCGCTGGCTCCCATCGGGCCCGCCGTTTTCGCAAAGGACAGCGGGCCCGGCGGGAGCCAACGCGCCCCGCCAAGCACCCTTTGGTTGCGAGTTCTTAGCCGGGTCGCCTGAAAAACTGCCGCGCGGCCGGAAATCCGTCATACCCGGGCCAACAGCACGACCTCCGCGCCTTCCCGGGCGGCGGCGACCTCCAGGGGCGCCCCCTGCGCGGCGACGCGTTCCCGGGCGCGCGTCACCATCGCCTCGATCTTGTCGTCACCGTGGTCGGGATCGTGGTGGAAGAGGAAGAGCTGCTTCACGCCGGCGCGCACGGCGAGCTGCACGGTGTCGTCCGCGCAGGTGTGGCCCCAGCCCAGGCGGGTGGGATACTCGGCGGCATCATACTGCGAATCCGCGATCATCACGTCGGCCCCGCGCAGGAACTCGATGACCTGCGCGTCCTGCTGGCGCGCGTAGGCGAGGGCCGGCGGGGAGCTTTCCCCCGCCGCGTGCTGGCGCTCGACCTCGTAGCGTTCATACGCCTCGTGGTCCGGCAGGTAAACGAGGTCCCCCGCCGGGGTGGCGAGCCGGTAGCCCAGGCAGAGGCCGGGGTGGTTGGCGAAGATGGCGCGCACGGACACCGGGCCGAGGGTGAACTGGAGGTCCTCCAGCTCCTCGAACGTGACCTGGCTGGCCATCTGGTGCAGGGCCACGGGGAAGAACGCGCTCGTCATCTGCTCAAACAGCGCGCCCCGCAGCCCGTGCACCGAGCCGCCGTAGCCAACGATACGCACGGAAACCTTCGGGCTGTAGGCGGGGATGAAAAACGGGAACCCCTGGATGTGGTCCCAGTGGGTGTGCGTCACCAGCATGGTGACGTGCAGCGGCCGGTGGTGGAACTCCCGCATCAACGCCTGCCCGAGCCGGCGCGCGCCCGAGCCGGCGTCGAGCACGATGACCTGGTCGCCGACGCGCACCTCGACGCACGAGGTGTTCCCTCCGATGCGGGCGGTGCTCGGACCCGGCGTCGGGATGGAGCCGCGCACGCCCCAGAAGCGGATCCGCGTCGGGCCGTCCCCCGACGCGACGGGAGTCGGGGCATCGTCCGGCGGGCCGTCCCCGCAGGCGGCCAGGGTGCCGAGCAAATCCGCCGGCGGGATAGGTTTGACGAGATAATCGCTCGCGCCGGCCGCGAAGGCGGCGTCCCGGTCGTTCCCGAAACGGCTCACGCTGGTGAGCACGACGCGGGTGGCTTGCAGCGGGGGCTGCTCGCGGATGGCGCGGCAGACCTTGAAGCCGTTGCGCCGCGGCGTGCGGATGTCGCACAACACGGCCGCGGGCCGGTAGCGTTCGACGAGTTCCAGCCCGGCCTCGCCGTTGTCGGCCTCCAGCACGCGCCAGCCCTCGCCGGCGAGGCACTGGGAGTGCAGCGCGCGGGTCAGCGCGTCGTTTTCGATGACCACGACCGTTTTCATCCGGGGGTTAGGGGAGAGGGAGCCGTCGCGGCCGCGGCCTTGGGCACCGTGATCCAGAGACGGTTGCCGTCGCCGCCGGCCCCGCGGGGCGCGTAGCCGAGGTCCCCGCGGCAGTTTTCCACCACGACCCGGCAGAAGTGGAGCCGTTGCGCGGCGGCGGACGGGTCCGGCGCGGCGGACCCCGAGCGCGCGCGGAGGGTTGCGACCATTTCCGGCGGGAACGGGGCGCCGTGATCTTCAAGGACAAACCGCACCGCGTCAGGCTCTTGCTCGATCTGGAAGGCCACTTCGCCGCCGGCCGGGCTCCCAGCGAGCGCGCTGGCGAGCAGGTTGCCCAGGACGCGCTCGAGGTGGCCGGCGTTCACCGCCACGACCGCGCGGCTGACCGGGGCCGCCGACGCGAGCAGGCGCACCTGCCGTTCGGCGAAGGCCGGGCCGGCGGCGGCCAGCGCGCGTCGCGCGGTTTCGTCCACGT
>CAXTFX010000148.1:0-9219 GCA_964243185.1 uncultured Chthoniobacterales bacterium | reverse complement strand
TGGCTCGGCGGCACGTTGACCAACCTGGCGACGGTGCGCAAGAGCATCAACCGGCTCCGCTACATCGAGAACATCGAGAAGACGCCCGAATACAAGATGATGGGCAAGCAGGAGTTGGCCGCGATGGGCCGCGAGGCCGACAAGCTCACCCGCAACCTCGGCGGCCTCCGCGAGATGGAGAAGCTGCCTGACGCGATGGTCCTCATTGACGTGGCCCGCGAGCAGAACGCCGTCGCTGAGGCCCTGCGTCTGGGCATCCCGACGGTGGCCATCGTGGACACCAACGCGGACCCGACGCAGATCACGTATCCCATCGCCGGCAACGACGACGCCATTCGCGCCATTCGCGTCGTCCTCCAGAAGCTCGTGGACGCCATTGCCACCGGCAACCCGGACGGCGGCCGCACGGAGCGCGAGCAGATGGCAGGCGTTTCTGCTTGACGTTTCACAACACTGAACCGCCCGCGCGGTGCGTCCCCTGAACCGGGCGCACTCCGCGGGCTTCTTTTTCACGATCCAAATCCCCACCTGTTATGGCTGAAATTACCTCCCTCCTCGTTCGCACCCTCCGCGAAAAGACCAACGTCGGCATGATGGACTGCAAGCGCGCGCTGGAAGAAGCCGGCGGCGACCTTGACCGGGCCGAAATCATCCTCCGCCAGAAGGGCATCGCCAAGGCCGGCACCCGGTCCTCCCGCGCGGCCAAAGAAGGCATCGTCGCCTCCTACATCCACCTCCAGGGCAAAGTCGGTGTGCTCGTCGAGGTTAACTGCGAGACGGATTTCGTCGCGCGCAACGAGGGGTTCCGCGACTTCGTCAAGGACATCACCCTGCACATCGCCGCGGCGAACCCGCAGTTCGTTACCCGCGAGGAAGTGCCCGCCGGTCTGCTGGACCGCGAGCGCGAGATCGGCCGCGGCCAGGTCCTGAACAAGCCGGCGAACGTGATCGAGAAGATCGTCGAGGGGAAGATCGACAAGTTCCTCTCCACCATTTGCCTCATGGAGCAGGGGTTCATCAAGAATTCCGACCTGACCATCAAGGACCTCGTCGCGGCCAAGGTGGCCGAACTGGGTGAGAACATCGTTATCCGCCGTTTCACGCGCTACCAAGTCGGCGAGCAGGTCGGCGGTGAGGCCACGCCCACGGTGTCCGCGCCCGAAACCCTTGATGTGCTCCACGGCGGGGGGCTGGTGGTGGCCTGAGCGACGGCTTACCAAACACTTCCTCGTGCAAAGGCGCCGCGGGTTCGCGGCGCCTTTTCCGTGTCCTCCCGTTTCCCATGACGAGGGGGAGGGGTGATCCCAGCCATTTTCCATGCCGCCGCCGCACCAAATCGTTTCGTCACCGCGTCACGAGGACGGGTGAGTTACTCGATGAAAACCCCATCCACCTGCCAGTCCTTCACCCCGGCGTCGCGGGAGAGGTTGCAGTGGAAGCACACCCTGCCATTGGGATAGACGGCAAAGACGTTGCAATAGGTCAACTCCCGTCGTTGATCGATGGACAGATTGAAGAACACGTCTGTCAGCATCACGTCATACTTCGACCCGCGGCGGGCGAGGGAAGCGGATACTTGTTTCGTCCACTCCGGTTTGGTCTGGGCCTTCATCTCCAGGGACATGGCTGCCGTGAAGGTGCCGAAATTCTTCTCACGCAGGGAACGCTCGATCAGGTCGCGAGCGAACTCCGCGCCCTCGCGGTTCTGCGGCGGGATGGGGATGGGCGCCGGCTTCGTGTAAACGGCCGTTGGCTCGGCGTGACCCAAGGTTAGCGCCGCCGAGAGCGCGAGACCCACGGCTGGCACGCCGAGCACCACGGCCAGCAGTGTCGCCGTGAGCAGGCGCGAACTCGTGGTCACCTCTGGGCGCCCCCGGTCGAGGTAGGCGGAAAGGTCGGCCGAAAGTCCAAACCAGCCACCCGCGCCCAGGAAGAGAAAACCCAGCATCGCCGGAACGACGGAGGACCCCCCGGAAACGCTCGGGTAAGCTTCGGCGAAAGTGCCCATCAGGGCGTGGGTTTCCAACCAGAGGCCGAGGCCAAAGTGAAGGACCGCCAACGGCCAACGCGCCCAGCTCAGACCGGCGGCCAGCGCGATGAGCAACCCCCAGGCGGCGCCCACCCGGATCGCCGCCGCGAGCAGGCGGGCCAGGTTGGCGTGGGGCAGGAAGAGAAACTCGGCGCCTTGCAGGCCCAGGCAGATCGCGGCGAGACCGACGAGGATGACGCGCCCGACCCCCGGGCTGGCGTCGCGCTCGTGCCCGACGGTGTAAGTCTTCGGCAGCCGCGGGGGCTCGGTGCGGTCGGGGGTGAGGTGCGGTTCGGCCATGCCGCAGAATGCCAAAGCCGGGCGGGTCGGGTCAACGCCGAACCAGCGGCGGCGACCGGACCGAGGGTCGCCGCCGTTTCCCTTGGCAGGCAAACCGTTCCCCATGAAAACCTCCCCCATCCACGTCGCCATCACGGGCGCGGCCGGTCAGATCGGCTACTCGCTCCTCTTCCGCATCGCTTCCGGCTCCATGTTCGGGCCGGACCAGCCGGTGGTGTTACACCTCATCGAGATTCCCCCCGCGCTGCCGATGCTGGAGGGAGTCGTCATGGAGGTGCAGGACTGCGCTTTCCCGCTGGTGCAGGGCCTCATCCCGACGGCCGACCTCACCGAGGGGTTCCGGGAGGTGAACTGGGCGCTACTCGTCGGCAGCGTGCCGCGCAAGGCGGGCATGGAGCGCGGGGACCTCCTGGGCATCAACGGCAAAATCTTCACCGGCCAGGGGCAGGCCATCGCCAAGAACGCGGCCAGCGACGTGCGCGTGCTCGTCGTCGGCAACCCGTGCAACACGAACTGCCTCATCGCCATGAACAACGCGCGGGACGTGCCGAGCGAACGCTGGTTCGCCATGACGCGGCTGGACGAGAACCGCGGCAAGGCGCAGCTCGCCCACAAGGCCGGGATGCACCCGACGGACGTGACCAACCTCGCCATCTGGGGCAACCATTCCGCGACGCAATACCCCGATTTCACCAACGCGAAGATCAGCGGCAAACCCGCCACGGAGGTCATCACCGACCACGGCTGGCTCCAGGGTGAGTTCATCTCGACGGTGCAGCAGCGCGGCGCGGCCATCATCAAAGCGCGCGGCTCCTCCTCCGCCGCGAGTGCCGCCAACGCCGTCGTGGACACCGTGGCCTCGCTGGTCAAGCCGACCCCGGCGGGTGACTGGACGAGCGTGGCGCTGTGCTCGGACGGCTCCTACGGGATCGAGCCGGGGCTGATCTGCTCGTTCCCCGTGCGGGCGACGACCGGGATGGAGCGCGAGATCGTCCAGGGCGTGCCGATCAACGAATTTAGCTGGGGCAAGATTGATGCCACGGTCAACGAGCTGAAGGAGGAGAAGGCGCTGGTGAAAGAGTTGCTATCGTAGGTGGACGGCGCGGTCCCTCGCGCCGTTGCTTGCACGAAGCGCTTGGTTTGGTTTGTAGGGCGACCGTCCCCGGTTGCCGAGTCGCACGGCAACCGTGACGGTGGCCCCACAGAAGACCATCCTGGGCCGCCGCGCGGCAGTCAACGGCGCGAGGGACCGCGCCGTCCACCTGAAATGAAACTCCCTCTCCTCACCCTTTTATTCCTTCTCGCGATCGCGTTACCCGCTCGCGCCGCCGACACGCCCACGACGCCTACGCCAACGGAAACCCAACTGCTCGACGCGCTGAAGGCTCCCGGCGTGACCACCGTGGTCCATTTCTGGGCGCCGTGGTGCCCGAACTGCCGGGCGGAACTCGGGGCCACGGATGGCTGGGGCGAGTTCATTCGGACGCACCCGGAGACGCGCTTTGTCTTCGTCACCGTCTGGCACGAGGGCAAGGACGGGCACGAGGCGTTGGAGAAAGCGGGCGTGGCTGGGCCGGGGAACGTCACGCTGCTCGTGGACTCCAACGGGAGCCGCGGCGAGGACCGGACGCGCCGTTTCCTCGACCTGCCGATGACGTGGATCCCCACGACGTGGGTGTTCCGCGAGGGCAAGCTGCGCTACGCGCTCAACTACGGCGAGGTCCGGTTCCTTATGCTCGGGCAGATGATCGAGGACACGGGCGCCTCCTGGTCGCACAAGTAAGTTCCCCTCAGACCGTGAAAAAAACGCTGCTCCTGGCCGCCGTCCTGTCCGTTCTCGCCGTGGCCCCCCTACGCGCGGGAGACTTTGCCGCGCGTTTCGAGCAAATCCGGCAAACGGCCACGCCCGCGCAGCTTTATGACTTCCTCTATGACCTGCCAAAGGGCGGCGACCTGCACCACCACACCGGCGGCGCGGGCTGGCCGGAGGATTGGCTGGCCATCGCCACCGACCCCGCGCGCAACGGCGGGAACCGCTTCTACGCGCGCACCGGGCTGGCCCATTACGACCCGACGGCCGGCATCGCGCCCGTGCTCTACCAGACCATTCAGCAATCCTCCTACGACAGGCTGACGGCGGACCAACGCGCCGACTACACGGCCTTGGCGGACCTCGCCGGGCGCGACCGCGCGGCGTGGCTCTCCGGCCTGCGCCTGGACCTGCCGGGGGAGGGGCGCGAGGAATTCTTCGAGGTCATCTGGCCGCGGCTCGGCGCGCTGCTGCACGACCCGCACGTCGTCGCCGAGCTCATGGTGCGGAACCTCCAACGCTTCGGCGCCGAGGGCGTGCGTTACATTGAAGCGCAGGCGCCCCTCTTCAATATGGCCGACCACGATGGCCGCCACGTCGAGCCGGACGCCGTCACCGAAATCTACGAGGAACGCCTGTCCCGTGAGGATGCCCGCGCCACCGGGGTCGAAACCCGCTTCCAGCACAGCATCTCGCGCTTCAAGCCCGGCGCGGAGCAAGAGATCGTGGACACCTACGCCTTCATTGACCGCCACCGCGCCCGCTGGGTCGGGGTGAACTTCGCCGGGCGCGAGGACCGCACCAAGGGGTTTCCCCTGCGCTTCCTAGAGCCGCTGCGCCGGATGCGCCGGCAATACAGCGGCGTTGGCCTGTCCATCCACGCCGGGGAATCGGACGAGCCAGACCGCCACGTCCACGACGCGCTGCTGCTCGGGGCCACGCGCATCGGGCACGGCGTCAACCTCATCAACGACCCGGAGACCATGCTGCTCATGCGCGGCGGCCACCTGCTCGTCGAGGTCAACCTCATCTCGAACAAGCTGCTCGAATACACGCCGGACCTGTCGAAGCACCCCTTCCCCGAATACCTCCGCTTCGGCATCCCCGTCTGCCTGAACACGGACGACCGCGGCATGTGGAGCTCGGACCTGACGGACGAATACTTCACGGCCGTGACGCTGTATCGGCTGACGTGGCCGGAGATCGTCGCCCTGGGGCGCGACTCGTTGAGGTATTCTTTCGCGGAGCCGGAGTTGAAGGCCCGGTTGCTAAAGGACTACGAACAGCGCGTGGCGGAGTTCGAGCGGAAATTCTCGGGGGACGATTGGGCGACGGCCCTGCCGCGGGAAGTCGTGCGCTCGTGGTATGCGGAGCACAATTTCGGGCTGAAGTAATGCCCGCAAAACACGCGAAAAGACGCGAAAGGAAAAAGGCAGAAAATAGAGACTTTGCTCTCCTGTCTTGGAAAAATTATTTTTCTGCCTTTCTTTCGCGTCTTCTGCGGGCACTTCCCTCCGTGCTCCTTCACCGTAGCCGGTGTTCATACCGTCGGGTCTGGGCGGGGAGCAGCGTCGGATGCACGGGCACCACGCGCTCGGGCGTGGCGGACAGGTGCCGGCGGGCCGCCGCGCGCAGGTCGCGCCAACGGTCCCAGGCTTCGAGTTCCGGGTCGTGCGGCGCGGCGGCCAGCCCGCGCAGGACGCTGCGCCATTCGGTCAACGCCCGTTCCAGGTCGCCGGGGCGGAGCGTTTCCGTGAGCAGGTTCTGCTTGCGGCCGGGTTCGTGGAGGAGCGTCCACACGGCCTCCGCCGCCCCGTCCCCGTAGTCGGGCGGAACACCGGCTTGCAGGTAGCCGGGGAAATCGGCTCGGCCGTAAACCTGCTGGCAGCGCGCCGCGAACCGGCCGGCGTGCGGGTTGTCGCCCTCCTGGACGAACCGTGGACCGGCGCGCAGGTTCGCCAGGGCGTAGAGCAGGTCCTCCGTGGCGAAGGTCTCGTCCTCCAACCCGGCGGCGACGGCCAGCCCTTCCCCGTGTTGGAACAGGCGGAACACCCGGCCGCGGCGGGTCGGCGAGCCGTCCGACTCGACCAGCCCGAGCTGGCGCCAGGCCATCGCGGGCGTCGTGCCGCGGTCGGCGTTCTCGCAGATGGGCAACTGCGGGCACCCCCGGCAGCACGGCGGGTAGTCCCGGCGCTCCGGCGGGTCGAGCAGGGCGACGCCGTGTTGGTCGCGGAAAGCGGGCCGGGTGACGTGGGCAAAATCGGCCTGGGCGAACAACTGCCGCCCGCGCTGGACGAGCGCGTGTAGCCGCCCGCCATCGGTCAGCACGGGGACCATCGGGAGGATGCGCTCCTCGAAGACCTTTCTCCCCAGCCGTCCACCCGGCGGCAGGTTGTCCCCCTGCCACTCCGGTCCGAGCGCGGCGAGCGCGCCGCGGACCGCCGGGACCAGGCGGATCTCCCAGGGGTGCAGGATGACAGCCAAGGGCAACTCGCGGCCGTAGCGCCATTCCCCCCCGCCTTCGCGCAGGCGGCAAAGGTCTCCGCGGCCGATGCGCTTGAAGAATCCCGCGCTCCGCAACGCGGGGCGCACGGGTGTAAACGCGGCGGCGGTCCGTTCAGGGGACGCGACGGGGACTTCGGGAGAGGCAACGGCCGGTCCAGCGACCGCAAGAAATATTTCCCCCAACGTCACCGCTTCCATCTCCGGCCGCGGCTCCCATTCCCCGCGGGAGTTTTGCATCTCCACGCTCAACGGCCGGGCCAGCCGGGCGCGCTCGGCGTCCACCCACAGGCCGCACGGGCGCGGGCCGTCGTCCAGGCTGCGCTCGACGCCGAGGGGGACGGCCTCGGGGCTGAAGAGGCTGGCGGTGAGTTGGCGGGCCAGGGAGAAAGTGGGAAGTGGGAGGGCGGAAGGGGGAAGTTCAGAATCCCCCGGGGACGTTTCCCGCCCCTCTAACCTCCCCCTTCCGCCTTCCCACTTCCCACTTAGCATCACCGCCATCAGCGTCGGCCAATCCACCTGCGCGCCGCGGCGGAGCTGCTTCGGCCGGGCGTCGCCGGGGCGCGGGCGGCCGGGGGCGACGAGGACGTAACCGCGCTCGTCCAACCCCCGGCGGCCGGCGCGGCCGAACATTTGCAACAGTTCATCCGGCTGGAGGTGGCGCTCGAAGCCGCGGGCGCCGTAGCGCGTGTCGGTGATGAGGACCGAGCGCAGAGAAAAGTTCACCCCGGCCGCCAGCCCCGTCGTGGCGATGACGGCGCGGAGCTGGCCGGCTTTGGCCAACGGCTCGACGACCCCGGCGCGCAGGGCGTAGGCGAGGCCGGAGTGGTGGTAGGCGACCCGTTTGCGGAGGAGTTTGCCGAAGGCGTCCCCGGCGAGTTGGGCCTGCTCGGGGGACAGCGCGAGGGGGTCGTCCAGAGGGAGGGCTTGGGCGAGTTCCCTGGCCAGTTGCTCGGCGGCGGCGCGGCGGGGGGTGAAAAGGAGGATGGGCGCGAGTTCCGCCTGGATGGCCTTGGCGACGAGCCGCGGCCAGAACCCTTTCACCCGGTCGTCCACGCGGAAGGACAAGTTTTCCAGCGTGATCTCCTCCAGGGGAACGGGCCGTTTCTCCGTCTCGACCAGCACGGCGTCGCGCCCGAGCCGGCGCAGCCACGCGACCACGTCACCGGGGTTGGCGACGGAGCCGGAGAGGAGGAGCAGTTGCGTTTGGCCGGGAACGGCGAGGGCGAGCGCCAGCTCGTAGTGCGCGCCGCGGGCGGGGTCGGCGAGCATCTGGTATTCGTCCACGACGAGCAGCCGCGGCACCTCGCCGACGCGGCGGCGCAGGAAGCGCTCACGCTGGGTCTCCAGCGTGGCGACGACCACGCGGGCGTCCGGCCGGTCGGTGAGGTCGCCGGTGGTGATGCCCACGTCCCACCCGGCGGCGCGCCACTCCGCGAGCTTGTCGTTGGCCAGCGCGCGGGTCGGGACGGTGAACACGGCTTGGCCCCGGAGCGTCGGATAGAGCAGTTCGAAGACGTAGGTTTTCCCCGCGCCGGTGGGGGCGTTGACGACCACGTCCTTCCCCGCGCGCAACGCCGCAACGGCCTCCTGCTGCCAGAGGTCCGGCAGGCGCAGGGCGGTTTCGAGCCGCTGGAAGGGGTCGGCGGCGACGGTGTTAGACACGCGCGGTTCGGTCCAGGTGGACGGCGCCGTCCCTCGCGCCGTGACTCGCGGCGCCGCGGCCTGAAATCTCAGGCGCCGTGCCGGCGCACCCAACGGCGCGAGGGACCGCGCCGTCCACCTGGGGGGCTAACCCCCGCTCCGGCCGCCGGTTTTCGCGGCGATGGCCGGGTTCGGCGCCCCGGCAGGCTGCTGGCGGATGAGGTCGGAGAGGATGTTCAGGCTCTCCATCTTCACCGGGTCGGTCGCGTCGGCGGCGGTCGGGCCGTCCGCAAGCGCGTCATCACCCTCGGGGTCCTCGGCGTCGTCGGCGGCTTTCTGCTCGTCGCTGGCGGCGGCCTTTTTCTTCTTTTTGTCGTCGTTGACCACGCGCTGGAGCGTCGGCTTGTTCACGTCGGCCAAGGTCAGGGCGTAGGCCACCGGCGGGACCTCGTGGCGGGCCAGGCGCTCGGCCTTGCGGTCGGCGGTGCGCTTTTTGTCGTCGGCCATCTCGGCCTTGCGCTCGGCGAGGTTGAGCGAGATGCGGTTGGACGCCATCCGGGCCTCCATCTTGTCAATGTCCTCCTGGGTGTAGCGAAATTCCGGCGAGGTTTTCACGCGGGCGGCCGAGCGGGCGCGCAGGTCGTTGAGGTCGCTGGCGTGGGCACCGGCCCAAGGCTCGAAGTCGGCCCGCTTCACCTCGTCAAAGGGCATGGGATACTTCAGGGCGTCCTCGCCGATGTCCAGGTGGGCGAAGCGCGAGGGCAGCACCACGTCGCTCTCGACGCCCTTGAGTTGCGTGGAGCCGCCGCCGGGACGGTAGAACTTCTGGATGGTGAGCTGGAGCGCGCCGGCCGCGGCCGGCTTGAAGCCGAACGGGGTCATGGACTTGCCTACGTCGGTCATGGTCTTCACGCTGCCGTTGCCGAAGGTGGTC
>CAXTFX010000147.1:0-9220 GCA_964243185.1 uncultured Chthoniobacterales bacterium | reverse complement strand
GTTCAACCCCACGGGTGGATGGATCAGCCCCATTTCCATGACGATGGTCATGATGACGCCGAACCAGACCAGGTCGAACCCGGCGGCGCGCAGCGGCGGCAGGATGATCGGCGCCGTCATCAGGATGATGGACACCGGCGGCAGGAAGAACCCCAGCAGCAGCACCAACGCGAGGATGCTCACGAGCAGCGCCCACTTGGACAGGTGCAGCGCCACGAGGGCCTCCGCCGCGGACTGCGAGATGTGCAAGAAGCTCATCACGTAGGAGTAAAGCAACGACATCCCGATGATGAACATCAGCATCGTGCTTTCCCGCAACGTGCCGGACAGGATCGGCGCAAGGTCCCGCGGGCGCCAGACGCGATAGACTACCGCCACGAGCACCAGCGCCAGGATCGCCCCCAGCCCGGCCGTCTCCGAGGGCGTCGCGAACCCGCCGTAGAGCGCGAACATCACGCCCGTTAATAAAATCAGGAACGGCAGCACGCGCGGCAGTGCTTTGAGGCGGTCCCAAAGGGAGGTTTCCGTCTCATCCAGCAGCGCCGACCCTTCCCCGCTGGTGGCGAACCGCGCGACGGCCTCGCCGTGCTCCCGCCGGTGCTTCCAGCCAACGTAAACCGAGAACAGGGCCACGAGCAGCAACCCCGGCACGATGCCGGCCAGGAACAGTTTCCCCAACGACTGCTCCGCCGCGACCGCGTAGAGGATCATCGTGATCGAAGGCGGCAGCAGGATGCCCAACGTGCCCCCCGCCGCGATGATGCCCGTCGCCAACGCGGACGAATACCCCCGCCGCCGCATCTCCGGGATGCCCGCCGTGCCGATGGCCGAGCACGTCGCCGGGGACGAACCCGCCATCGCCGCGAACAGCCCGCAGGCGAAGACGTTGACGATCCCCAGCCCGCCCGGCACCCGCCGCATCCAGGGGTGCAGCGAGGAGTAGAGGTCCTGCGCCGCGCGGGATTTGCCGATGGCGGCGCCCTTGAGGATGAACAGCGGGATGCTCAACAGCGTGATGCCGCTCATCTCCTCGTAAACGTTCTGCGTGACGGTGTCGAGCGACGACGCCGGCATGAAGAAATACATGAACGTCACCGCCACCGTGCCCAGCGCGAAGGCGATGGGCATCCCCGAGAGCATCAGGATCAGCGTGACGCCGCCGTAGAGGATGCCAACCGTCGTCGTGCTCATGTCGTCGGGACCGGCTTCGGACTGGTGATCCGCAGCAGGACTTGGCAAATGAACTGGAGGGTCAGCAGCGTCATGCCCGCCGCCATCATGGAATACGGGATCCAGAGCGGGGGCGCCCAGGAAGTCGTGGTCGTCTGCCCCTCGTGCCACGCCTCAGCGCAGAGCGTCCACGACTTGTAGGCGAAGAACCCGCAGAATAACCCCGACACGGCGTCCACCAGCAGCAGCCGCAACCCGTTCGCCCGCGGGGACAGCACGCTTTCCAGCACCCCGATGCCGACGTGCCCGCGGTGCGCCTGGACCATCGCCCCGCAGCCGAAGGTCACACCGACCAGCAGGAACACCGCCATCTCGTCCTGCCAGTCCGTCGGGGATTTGAACATGTAACGGGCAAAAACGCTGTAGGAGAGCACCGACGCCGCCAGCACCAACGCGAACATGGCCAGTAGGACCACGCCCTGGTTGATGTAGTATAATATCCACTCCAACGGGTTGCGTGTGTCCGGCCGCGGCACGGACGGCCGCCGGTGCGCCCCGTCCGGCAGCGAGCTGGCGGCGTCGTCAAAGGCCCCGTGTCCGCTCATCGCACGTCACTTCACGTCCTGAGCCAGCTTGATGAGCCGCGCGCAGGACTCGTTCTTGGCGGCGAAGTCCTTCCACGCCGAATCCCGCGAGATGGTCCGCCACCGCTCCACGGTCTCGTCGGAAAGGTCCACGACCTTCGCCCCGGCTTTGGTGTAAACGTCCGCCACCGCTTGGTCGTCCGCCTTGGCCTGCTCCGTGGCGAACGCCTCCATGTCGTCGCCCACGGCCCGCACGGCAGCCTGCTGCTCCTTCGTCAACCCGTCGAAGATGGACTTCGACATCAGCAGCGGCTCGAACATGAACCAGTAAGCCTTGCCCCGGCCGGTCGTCAGCGCCTTCGAGACTTCCTCCAGCCGGAACGAGATCAGGCTGGTGGACGAGGTCAGCGCGGCGTCCATCGCCCCGGTCTGCATCGCCGCGTAAATCTCGTTGGACGGCAGCGAGATCACCGCCGCGCCCGCCGCCTTGAGCGCCAGGTCCATCTCCCGGCTGCCGCCGCGGATTTTGAGGTTCTTGGCCGAATCCGGCTCCACGACGGGGGTCGCGCGGCTGGCGACGCCGCCCGCCTGCCAGATCCAGGTGACGATCATCACGCCCTTGTCCTCCAGGAGTTTGGATAACTCCTTGCCCACGGGGGCCGTGCGCCACGCCGCGCCCTGGTCGTAGGACGTGACCAGCCCGGGCATGAGCGTCATGTTCAGCTCCGGCACCTCCCCGCCCGCGTAGGCCAACGGCAGGAGGCACAGGTCCAGCGCGCCCTTCCGCATCGCGGAGAACTGCGAGTTCGTCTTCATCAGGGACGACCCGGGATAGATCTCGAACTTCAGCCCGCCGGAGGTGCGCTTCTCCACCTCCGCGGCGAACCGGCGGCACAGTCGGTCGCGGAAGTCCCCCTGTTCCAGGGTGCCGCCGGGGAACTGGTGGGAGATTTTCAGCGTCTTGGCCTGCGCCCGCGCCGGGGCGGCCGGGGCGGCGACGAGGGCCAGGAGCGTGGCCGCCCCCAGGAGGGCGGCAGGCAGGGAGCGGGTGGGCAGGAGGGAGCGGAGGTTCATGGGGGAAGACGACGGGACGACGGCGCGGGGGTGCGGCCGGCGGCGGGGCGCGGGGGAGAGCGCCGCCAGCGTTAGGTTCGCCCGCCAACCCCCGAACGGTCGCCCGTCGCCCTCCGTTTACCGTGCCCCGACGGGGTTAATAGGTATCCACCAGCGAGCGCGCGCGCAGCCGGTCGCGCACCGCTCCCGGCGCCAACGCGCGGGCGGCGGCGGACCGCGGGAACCCCCGCACGCGGCGGGGGCGGCCGGGGAGGAGGTCGAAGAAATTGTCCCCCGCGCGGAGGTCCGCGTGGGTCAGCCCGGCGATCTCCCACGTCACGCGGTGTTGGAACACCGGCGCGCGGAAGGTGACTTCCCAATGGCCCCCCTCCCCCCGCGCCACCGTGATCTCCACCTCGGCCCGCGGCAGGTTCATGAACCGGGGCGCGGTCAGGAACACCGTGTCCTCGCTGACGGTTGCCCCGCCGACTTCCAGCCGGACGTGCAGGAAGACGTTCGCCGCCCCGTGCTGGTCCATCGCCGGGCGCAGGTCGAGCCGCTCCTGGCAGCGGCTTTCCCCGTAGCGCAGCGTCACGGGCCGCTCTCCCCGCGCGAGCCCCCGGCCCGTCTCGTGGAGGTGGCACAACTCCCAGACCAGGCGCCCCTCCGCCGACTCCGGCGCGTCGTAAACGGTCCACAGGTGGACCTCGCCGATGGTGGATCGGAGGGTGTTGCCGATGCCCGCCGTCTCGTCGCCGGGGACGTGCGCGGACACCAGGGCCGGCGCGAAGAAGCGCCGCGCGCCGAAGTGCAGCGCCTTGGGCTTGCCGCCGAACTCCAGCGAGCTCCACGAGAACCCCGGCCAGCAGTCGTTGAGCTGCCAGTAGAGCGCGCCCATCGTGTGCGGCTGGCAGCGGCGGAAGTGCTCGACGCCGACTTTCAAACACAGCAACTGGTTGAGCTGCGAGAGGTAGGCGAGGCTCGGGTAATCCTTCGGGAACCGGTATTGCCGGGAAACGTAGTCGAAGATGGTGGCGTTGCCGCCCGGGTTCTTCTGGTGGTTCTCCATCGCGGGGGAGAAGACGTTCCACTCCTCCGGCGGGCAGAACGTCGCCGCGACCTCGGGCGAGGAATAACTCTGCATCCCGAACTCCGAGCAGAAGCGGAAACGTTTCTGCTCGTAGGTCTTCACGGGCTGGCGCGCGTGCCAGACCTCCCAGAAGTGCGCGTCGCCGCCGCGCACGTTGTTGTGCCCGAGCCGCCAGCCCTCCGGGTTGTGCGGGGAACCGGGCCAGTAGGGCGTCACCCCGTCGTGCGCCGCCACGGCCGCCGGGAGCACGTCGTAGAACAGCCGCTCGAAGGCCGCGGTGCGCTCCGGGGTGGCCAGGAACTGGGCGGGGTCCTGCTACAGCTCGTTGTTGCCGCACCACAGCGCCAGGCAGGCCCGGTGCGCCAGCCGGCGGACCTGGTAGGCGGCCTCGGCCTCCACCAGCCGGACGAACTCCGGGCGGTGGCCGGGGTAGAGCGCGCAGGCGAACATGAAATCCTGCCAGACGAGCAGCCCGAGTTCGTCGCAGAGATCGTAAAACTCCTCGCGCTCGTAAACCCCGCCGCCCCAGACGCGGATCATGTTCAGGTGCGCGTCGGCCGCGGCCGTGAGCAGTTCCTCGTAGTCCGCCCGCGTCACGCTGGAAACGAACGCGTGCGCCGGAATCCAGTTCGCCCCCTTGGCGAAGATCGGCCGGCCGTTGACCACGAACCGGAACGCCGTGCCCGCCGCGTCCGGCGTCTGGTCGAGCGCGATGGTCCGCAGGCCGACGCGCCCCCGCCAGGTGTCCCGCGGCGCGCCCCCGTCGGCGTCGTCGAGCAGGTCCACCGCGAGGTCGTAGAGCGGCTGCGCCCCGTGCCTGCGGGGCCACCAGAGCTGCGGTTGCGCCACGGACAGCGCCAGCACGCCCGCCCCGGTCGCCTCCGCCACCGGTTCCCCGCCGAGCGACAGCCGGGCGCGGGCCGTCCGCCCCCCGCCGCCGTCCGCCGGCCCCGTCCGCGGCAGGACCCGCAGCGTCACGGCGCCACCGGGTCCCGCGCCGTGCTCCTGGCGCACGCGCACCGTTTCCAGCCGCGCTGCGTCCCAGCCTTCCAGGCGGATGCCGCCCTGCACTCCGCAGGTAGCGAAGCGCGGCCCCCAGTCCCAGCCGAAGGAGCACTGCTCCTTGCGGACGTTGGAACAGCCGCCCACCGGGTCGTTCGACTCCCGCCCCTCGTGCGTCGCCCGCCGGGCCGCGAGGTAGGGCCCCGGGCTGGCGAAGCGGATCTCCAGCGTGTTCTCCCCCGCGCGCAACGCCTCGCGGACGTCGAAGCGGTGCGCGTGAAACATGTTCTCCGCCCGCCCGATCCCCCGCCCGTTGATCCCCACCGTGGCCAGGGTGTCAAGGCAGTCCGCCACCAACTCCACCCGCCCGGACGTCAGCAGTTCCGCCGGCACCTCGAAGGTGGCGCGGTAGGTCCAGTCCTCCCGCTCGATCCACTGGAGGTCGCGCTCGTTGGATCCCCAGAACGGGTCCGGGACCAACCCCGCGCGCCGCAGGTCCGCGTGGATGCACCCCGGGGTCTCCGCCGGCAGCCACGCGCCGATTTTCGGCCAGAAAAACTCCCAGCGGGCGTGGCCGGCGGCGGAGTCGAGCGGGAGACGTTGCATCAAGCCGGGGAAACGGCCGGCAGGGTCAACAAGCCGGCGTCGGCTGTCAAACGCGGCCGGGACGAGAGCGTCGTTCCACCTGCTCTCCCGCCCCCGCTCAAGCCGCTGAGGTGGGCGGCAGGTCCGCCGTGGGCGGTAGTTCCACCCCGTCGTAGATTTCGGCCAGGGGTAGCTCCACCCCAATGGAGCCCAGCGCGGCCACGCCCTCCCGCCCGTCGGTCACGGTGTAGAGCCAACGGTGACGGTCCTCCTGCCGGGTGTAGGTTTCCACCCGCGCCCGGTCCGTGGAAACCAGCACGTATTCGCGCAGGGACTCGATCTGCTGGTAGTGGAAGAACTTACCCCCGCGGTCGTAGCTTTCCGTGGAGGGCGACAAGACCTCGAAAAGGACCGCCGGGTTCCGCACGGCTTTGATCCCACGAATCGGGGCTGTGTGATCGGGCTTCCCGCAAACCACGGTGAGGTCGGGGTAGGCGTAGAGGCCGGTAGATTCGATCCAGACGCGCAGATCGTTGTTATAGCTCCGGCAGGCACCTCCGCGCAGTCGCATCCACAAGGCACCGTTGAGATTCGAGGTCACCAGGGAGTTCTCCGGCTGCCCGCCCGCCATCAGGTAGGGCGCGCCGCCGACCGGATACATCACCCCGTCCAGGAACTCGCTCTTGTATTCGGCCTTCTCCTCGATCTCGAAATACTCTTCCACCGTCAGCTTGCGTGGGGCTTCCGCGGGCAGGGCGCTCATGGCGGGCACCTTAACTTTTTGCCCCCGGCTTGACAAGCTTGCCCCCTCCCGCCACCCCGGCCAGCTTGCGGGCGCATGAACTCCCCCGTCCCCCCCAGCCCCCAGCCCATCCGCCGCGCCGCCGTCATCGGCGCCGGCACGATGGGCGCCGCCATCGCCGCCCAGCTCGTCAACGCCGGCGTGCCCACCCTCCTCCTGGACGTCCCCGGCCCCGATCCCGCCGACCGCCTCGCCCCCGCCCGCGCCGGCCTGGAGCGCGCCCGCAAGGCCCGGCCCGCCGCCTTCATGGACGCCGACCCCGCCGCGCAGGACGCCCTGCTCACCCTCGGCAACACCGGGGACGACCTCGGCCAACTCGCGCACGTGGACTGGGTCGTCGAGGCCATCATCGAGCGCCCGGAAGCCAAACACGCCCTCTGGGAACGGGTCCACGCCGCCGCCGGCCCGCACACGATCTTCTGCTCGAACTCCTCCGGCATTCCCATGCACGTCCAGAGTGAGGGCCGCTCGGCCGATTTCAAGAGCCGCTTCCTCGGCGCGCACTTCTACAACCCCCCGCGCTGGCTGTATCTACTGGAACTCATCCCCACGCCCGACACCTCCCCCGAGGCCCTGGAAACCGTCCGCGCGTTCGGCGACCGCGTGCTGGGCAAGGGCATCGTCATCGCCCACGACGTTCCCGGCTTCATCGGCAACCGCATCGGCGTCTATGCCCTGCTGCACGCCGCCCGCACGATGGAGGCGATGGACCTCCCCCCCGAGGTTGTGGACGCCCTCACCGGCCCCATCCTGGGCCGTCCGAAGTCCGCCACGCTCCGCACGCTCGACGCCGTTGGCCTGGACGTGCTCGCCTACATCTCCGAGGACCTCACCCGCGCCCTCGGCGGCCGGGAGGACTTCTCCCCGCCCGCCTCTCTCCGCGCCCTGCTCGACCGCGGCGACCGCGGCGAGAAATCCGGCCGCGGCTACTACCAGCGCGTCAAGAACCCGGCCGACGGCTCCTCCACCATCCTCGCCCTCAACCGGCAAACGATGACCTACGAGGACCGCCGCGCCGACCTGCCCGAGCTGCGGGACGTGGCCCGCCTGAAAACCCCCGCCGAGCGCACCCGCGCCCTGCTCGCCCTGCCCGGACCGGCCGGCGAGTTCACCCGGCGAACGATCTACGAAATGCTCCGCTTCGCCGCCGACCGTTACCCCGAGGTCGCCGCCAACGTCGCCGACATTGATAACGCCCTGCGATGGGGCTTCGGCTGGGAGCTCGGCCCCTTCGAGCTCATTGACGCCCTCGGCCTCGAACAGGTCGCCGGCTGGATCGAGGACACCGGCGCGGTCGTCCCGCCCCTCTTGGCCGAACACCGCGCCACCGGCCAACCCTTTTACCCGCCCGCCCCGGCGCACCCCGAGCCCGACCCCGCCGGTCCGCTCATCCTGAAGGACCTCCGGCGCGACCCCGCCCGCACCCTGGCGGCCAACGGCGCCGCCGCCCTCGTGGACCTCGGCGACGGCGTGCTCGGGCTGGAGTTCACGAGCAAGGCCAACGCCGTCAACGCCGACGTTTACGCCCTCGCCGAACGCGCCAAGGAGGTCGTCAACGGCCGCGGCCTGCTCGGACTCGTCATCGGCAACCAGGGCCGCTGGTTCTCCGCCGGCGCCGACCTCGGCGCGCTCCTGGCCGACTGCCGCGCCGGCGACCGGGACAAGGTGAGCGCCATGATCGCCGGCTTCCAGCGTATGACCACCGGCCTGCGCGCCGCCCCGTTCCCCGTCGTCTGCGCCCCCTTCGGCATGACCCTCGGCGGCGGCTGCGAGACCATGCTCTACTCTGACTTCGTCCAGGCCGACGCCGAGCTGACCACCGGCCTGGTCGAGCACAACGTCGGCCTCATGCCCTCCGCCGGCGGCACCACCGAGATGCTCGCCCGCTTTCAGGCCCAGACCCCCGCCGACCCCTTCCTCGCCGCCGAACGCGCCTGGGACCTCATCACCTCCCGCCGGGTGACAACCTCCGCCCACGAAGCCCGCCGCCTCGGCTACCTGCGCGCGACCGACGCCATCTCGCTCAACAAACGCCGCGTCCTCGGCGACGCCAAGGAAGCCCTCCTCGCCCTCGCCGCCAACGCGGCCGGCTACACGCCGCCTCCGCCGCGCACCCTCCCCGCCACCGGCGCCGACGGCTACGCCCGCCTCCGCGAACGCTCCCGCCAGCGCCAATCCGCCGGCGCCATGACCGCCTACGACGCGCACCTCGCCGACGAGCTCGCCCGCATCCTCACCGGCGGCGGCCCCGGCACCCCCGCCGGCGACCTCCCCGAAGCCCGTTTCCTGGAGCTGGAGCGCGAGGTGTTCATCGGGCTGTGCTTCCGCCCCGAGACCCAGGCCCGCATCGAGCACACGCTCAAAACGGGCAAGCCGTTACGGAACTGAGCCACCGGGGAGGACCGGGATCGGCGAACCCGCAACCGTGGTCAGACTCCTCCCCCATGCCCCTGACGCCGGGCCACCAGCATCTCCGCCGCCAGGAGCGTCGTGGTGTTGAGGAAGCCCCCGCCCTGCCAGGCGAAGACCCGGTGGCTGAAGGTTGCCCGCTCCCGCTTGAGCCACGCCGTCTCCTGTCCACCCCTAACCGAGGTTCAAGGTAATTCTTCCCCCACCCCAGGTTGTCCCCGGGGCTACTTCCCATGTCGCCCCTGCCGGGGCTGCAAGAGCACCTCCAGAGCCTCCTTTGTCGGGTGGCAGGGTCCTCGTCATTACGAGCCACCTCATCCTGACATCCAGCGAGCAGCAGCCGGTTGGCTTCAGCCACAAACTTCTCTCGGTAAGCGGGGCTAGTGAACCTCAACGTGATGCGATTACCGGCCGCCTCCCACGCCTCCAACTTCGTCCTTGTCCGCGTCGTCGGCTAAGGGACACCGACGGGCGGTTTTTCGAGGTGGCCGCCGAAGCCCTGGCGCATGGCCGAGAGGACCTTCT
>CAXTFX010000146.1:0-9279 GCA_964243185.1 uncultured Chthoniobacterales bacterium | reverse complement strand
CGACGACCACGGGCCGGCCGGCGGCGAGCGCTTCGGCGGGGTTCTGGCCGCCGGTCGCGGGGAGGCGCCAACACTTGCCCATGACCACGACGGTCGCCAGCGGCAGCACCGCCCGGAGCTCGCCCGTCGTGTCCAGCAACAGGACGTCTGCGTCCGCCGCCGCCAGCGGCGCCGTTCGCCGGACGACGCGCAGCCCGAGCGCGCGTAGCTCGTCCGCCACGTTCCCGGCGCGCTCGACGTGACGCGGGGCGACGACGAGATGCAGTTTGGGAAACGTTTCCCGGAGCACCAGAAACGATCTTGCCAGCGGGATTTCCTCACCCGGATGCGTGCTGGCGAGCAAGAGCGCGGGTCGGTCCGCCGCGTCTACCGGCCAGCCGGCGGCGGCGAGTTCATCCCGGATCGCCGGCCCCTCGCCTCCCGCCGTAGGGAGGGTTTCCTCGTCGTCGTCGAACTTGAGGTTGCCGACGATCCGCACCTTCCCCGGCGCCACGCCGACGGACGCCCAGCGCGCCACGTCGCCCGGTTCCGGGGCGGCCACGGCCGTCAGCGGCTCGAACAGCGCGGGGGCCGCCAACGCGCGCGCGCGCCGGAAGCGCCGCTCGCTCCGGGGCGACAAGCGGGCGTTGACCAGGAACACCGGCCGACGGGCGCGCCGGGCCTGGGCGAGGAGGTTCGGCCAGAGCCCGCCCTCGACGACGACGAGCGCCGCCGGCCGCAGGTCCCGCCACGCCCGGCGCGCCGCCCGCGGAAAATCCAGGGGTGTGTAAAGGATCTCCAGGTCCGGCCCCGCGTGCGGGAGCGCGAGGGCATAGCCCGTGGTGGTCGTGGTCGAGAGCAGGAAGCGCCGGCCGGGCGCGCGGGCGCGCAGGGCGCGGATCAGCTTCAGCGCGACGAACATTTCCCCGACGCTGACGGCCTGCACCCACGCCCGGCCTCCCGGCTCCGCGGCTAGCCGCGCGCGGAGTTCCGCCGGGTAAACCCCGAACCGTTGCCCAAACCCCCGCCGCCACCCGCCGCGCCGGACCATCCGCAGGAGGTAACCCGGCAGGAGCAGCAGGAAGACCGGGACGAAGAAGAGGTTATATAAAATTCGGACCACGGATTCCCTCCCAGGTGGACCTCTCCGCGTCTGCTCTACCCACGCGGCAACTCCGCCAGCCGCGCGGCGATGGCCCCGAAGTCCGGCAGCTCGCGCGCGTCCTCCAGGCTTTCCGAGTATCGGATGATCCCCTCCCGGTCGATCAGGAAGGCGGAACGCTTGGGGACGCCCCCCATCCCGAGGCCGATCTGGGGCAGGAACGAGTCGTAGGCGACTCCGTAGAGCCGGGTGACGTGGTGCTCGTAATCGCTCAGGAGCGGGATGGTGATGTTTTCCCGCTGCGCCCAAGCCTCCTGCGCGAACGGGTTGTCGCCGCTGATGCCCAGGACCGCCGCGTCGAGGGCCGCGTAGCGGTTGAGGTTCTCGCTCACGTCGCAAAGCTCTCGGGAGCAAGTTTCCGTGAACGCCATCGGCACGAAGAGCAACAGGACGTGGCGCTGGCCGAAGCTCTCCGAAAGCGTGACGAGCCGCGGCCCGTCCGGGGTTTTCGTGGGCAGGGTGAAGTCAGGGGCGAGGGCGCCGATCGGGAGTGCCATAGGGTTGGTTTTGTCCGCAGATTACGCGGGTTACGCGGATTTTGGAAAAGGTTTGGTGGTGACGCCCCTTGATCCCCGGTTGTCCGAGGCGAAAGAGACCATCGGCGTGATGCGCGGACGATGTCTTCAGGGCAACCCCGGCTCGCCACCGGGTTGCGCCAGGGATCGGACGGCCGCCTGGAGGTCGTCCCAAGTGACCTCGCCCGGCCCGGACAGGCGGGCTTCGCCCAACCGGTCCAGGAGCACGAACCGCACGCGGCCACCCTCGAACTTCTTGTCCAGCCGCAGCGCCCGCAGGATTTCCCCCGCCGGCAGCGTCGCCTCCAGCCGCGTGGGCAAACCCCAGGCTTCCAGCGCGGCCACCAGTTGGGAAAATTCCCCGGGGGGCAACCCGCCGCACCGCCCGGACAGCCGGCCGGCCGCGACCATCCCCAGGGCGACGGCCTCCCCGTGGAGCAGTTGCCCGTAACCCGCGGCGGTTTCCACGGCGTGACCGACGGTGTGGCCGAAGTTCAACAGGGCGCGCCGGCCGAGCCGCTCGAACTCGTCGTCGGAAACGATCCCGGCTTTGACGACCACGTTGCGACGGATCGTGTTCTCGTTCAACGCTTCCCGGTGGTTGCCGTGCGCCGCCAGGTGGTCAAAGAGCGCCCGGTCGGCGATGGCCCCGTGCTTGATCGCCTCCGCGACGCCCTCGGCGAACTCCCGCGCGGGCAAAGTTGCCAGCGTCGCCGCGTCCGCGACCACGGCGGCGGGGGGGTGGAAGGCCCCGACCTGGTTCTTGGCGTGCGCGGTGTTCACGCCCGTCTTGCCGCCGATGGCGCTGTCCACCTGCGCCGTCACGGTCGTGGGCACCTGGACGCAGGGCAGCCCGCGCTGATAGACGGCCGCGGCGAAGCCGGCCAGGTCCCCGATTACCCCGCCGCCGAGCGCGACGACGAAATCGCCCCCGCGGTCCAGGCCCGCCGCGCCGAACGCCTCGCACAACCGCTCCGTTTCCCGCAGGGATTTGCTCGTTTCCCCGGCGGGAACGACGAAGAGTTCGGCCGCGAAGCCCCCCGCGCGCAGCCCGGCCAGCGCGCTCGCGGCGTGGGGCAGGGCGGCAACGTGCTCATCCGTTACGACGACCGCGCGTCCCCCCAGCGGACCGCGGACCTCGGGCCGGCGCAAGAGGCTCCCGAGATTCCCCAGCAAGCCCCGACCCACGAAAACCGGGTAGTCCCCGCGGCTGGAGCGGACGGAGACGGGGGAGGGGGCCGACATGCCAGGGGTTGAAAAAGGGATCGCGTCGAATTTGCGGGCTTGACGGGGGCGCGCAGGCTCAGGCTTACTGCTTGCGCCCGCAAGCCGCAAACCCACCGCCATGCCCGACGAACCCGTTTACCCGCCGTCCGCGACTCCGCGTCCGCCCAGCTCCCCGCCGCCTCCACCGCCGCCCGCGCCCCCATTCCAACCCGTGCTGCCCGTCGGGGGAGTGCCGGGGGCTTCGGCGGCGACCACCACCGGGCTCACCCCGAACGTCGCGGCCGGGTTGGCGGTCATGTTCTCCTTCATCTCCGGCGTCATCTTCCTGGCGGTGGAAAAGCGCAGCGCCTACGTGCGTTTCTGGGCCATGCAGTCGGTCGTGGTGGGCGTGGCGCTGTTCTTGTTTAACGTCGCCACCTGGATTTTCGGGTTCATCTTCGCCCATATTCCGGTGTTGGGCTGGATCGCGGGGATTCTCCTCGGTTTGTTTGGGTTGGTGGTCAGCATGGGCGCTTTCATCCTGTATGTCATCATGCTGATCAAAGCCTTCAGCGGGGAGGAGTGGAACGTGCCGGTGCTCGGGAAGATCGCCCGCGAGCAGTTGGCCAGATTCCCCGCCTAAACCCGCGCCCCGCGCGCCCGGATTTGCGCCGCCATCGCTTCGGCGGCGGCTTCGAGGGTCTCCGGCGTGAGCGGGTCCAGGGTCCACGGCTCCAGCGCCGGGTCCCGGCGGAACCAGGTGAGTTGCCTCTTGGCGTATTGCCGGGTGCCGGTTTCCAGGCGCGCGCGGGCGGCGGCGGCGGGGAGCTCCCCGCGCCCCACCGCCCGCAGTTCCGCCAACCCGAGGGCCTGACCGAGGGTTGGCCCGATCCGCTCGTCCGGGAACGCTCGAACCTCCTCCACGACCCCCCGCGCGAACATCTCCGCGGTGCGCCGGGCGATGCGGGCGCGCAACTCGGGCCGGGGACAGTTCACCAGGAACCCCCGCGGCGGACCCGCCGGGCGCTGCTCCCCGCGGGTCCAGGCGGTGCGGTGTTCCGCCAGCGGGCGGCCGGTGGTTTCCACGATCTCGATGGCCCGGATGAGCCGGCGGGGGTTGGCCTGGTCCACGGCCGCCGCCCCGGCGGGGTCGAGGGCGCGCAAACGCGCGGCCAGCGTCGGGAGGTCGAGCGCGCCCAACTCCGCCCGTAATTCCGGCCGGGCGGGAGGTAGGGGGGAGAGGCCCTCGTTCAGCGCCCGGACGTATAACCCGGTGCCGCCGACCACCAACGCGAGGCGTCCCCGCCCGGCGATGTCCGCCAGGCACGCCCGGGCGTGCTCCAGGTAACGGGCGACACTGAAAGGCTCTGCCGGCGGCACGACCCCGATGAGGTGGTGCGGCACGCGGGCGCGCTCGGCCGGGGATGGTTTGGCGGTGAGCAGGTCCAGCCCCGCGTAAACCTGAAAGGCGTCCGCCCCGACGATCTCCGCGCCCAGCCGCTCGGCGACGGCGACGGCGAGGGCGCTCTTCCCCACCGCGGTCGGACCGACGAGGCAGACGGGCGCCGGCGGAGTTCTCACGACCGGGTTCGTAAAAAAGAAAGGCCCACCCCCGGCACGTGGGCGTCGGCTGGGTGGGCCAAAGGGAAAGCCCGTCTGGGAAGAGATTACGTGGCGAAGCGCGGCTCGCTCCGCTCGTCGTTCGGCTCGCTGCTCTTGGCCCCGCTCAGGAAGAGTTTGCGACCCATGAACTCCTTGTCGTGCAGTTGCTCGACGGCGCGCTTGGCCTCGTCCACCCCGGTCATCTGCACAAAGGCGAACCCCTTGGAACGCTGCGTCTGACGGTGGGTAACGATCTCGGCGCTGACGACGCGGCCGACGCCGTTGAAGAGTTCCGTCAGGTCGCTCTCCGTGGTGTCGAAGGAAAGGTTGCCAACGTAGAGCCGCGGCGTGGTGACCTCGACGCTTTCCGGTCGCCGGGCCGGACGCTCCCGGCCGGCCGAGGAGCCGCTGCCCTCGTCGTCCCGTTCCCGCTCACGTTCCCGCGGCGCACGCGCCGCCGGCCGGTCGGAGTCGCCGCTGCCGGGGACGCGGCCGTAGCCGTTGCGGTTCGCGTTCGGAGCCCCGCCCGTGCCACCGGCCGACGCGCGGGACGGGGCGGCCGACTTCTTACTGCCGCCCGTAAAAATGGCGATCACCCGTTGTAATAGGCTGGGTTTGTCGGCGTTTGGCGCTGCGCCGCCGTCGTTGGCCGGGGAGGTCGAGGCGGAGTTGCCCGGGCCGGAGGAGCGGTTCTGGCCGGGGCCGACGCCACCGCCGGGGCGGCGCCGGCGGCCCCCGCGGGGCCGGCCGTTGTTGCGTGAGGAGGGGGAGGATGGAGAGGAGTCGTTCATGTGCGTGTGGCGTTCGTGGTGTTTCTCGGTGGGACGACCCGCTGGCGCCGCGGGTCGCCGACGAGGCAGACGCGGGTCAACGAGGGGCAGCGTGAGACGGGGCCGTCGGTGGGACCGTCAGGGGCAGCGCCCGGCGGGGGCGCGCGGTGCCCGCGGGACGGAAACATTTTTCCGTGACGCGGCGCCGGGATCGCTTCCCACCGCACGCGGACCAGGGGCAAACAGCGGAGGGGGAGAACGGCGGGGCGTGAACCCCCGTCAGGGTGAACCCGACGGTGGGCGAACATAACCTGCTGCCGGCCCGCGGGCAAGGGGGAACGAGGCACAAATGAGCGCCGCCTCCGGGCCGGCCATCGAGCCCGACCGCCCAGAGGAGGGAAAGCGGCTCGCTTCCCCCCCGCTTTCGGCTACGCTCGGCGACGGTTTTGCCAGCGGTTTTTCTTCCCTTCGCCGAATATGCCTTCCCCACGCCCCGCCCTGCTCCTCGCCCTCGCCCTCGCCACCCTGGCTCTACGCGCCGCCCCGGTTCGCGCCGAGCGCCCGGCCTTGCCCCAGAGCGTGACGTTCCGGGGGGAGGAGCGTTTCGGGCAGTTCGTCGCCCTGGCGGAACGGGAAAACTGGCGTGCGCTGCCCTTGGGCGAGCGCACCGCGCGGGTGGGCCTCGCGCTGGCGGGGACGCCCTACGCGAACTTCACCCTCGAAATCCACGATCACGTCGAGGCGCCCTCGGCCAACCTGCGCGGGGTGGACTGCTGGACCTTTTACGAAATCTCGCTCGGCTTCGCGCGGATGCTCCACGCCAAGGCCGGTCCCTACGCGCCGGAGGACCTTCAGCGCACCCTCGAGCTGGAGCGTTACCGGCACGGCGTCTGCACGGGCGCCTACCTCTCGCGCTTCCATTTCCTGGAGGACCTGTTCCAGGACAACGAGCGGCGCGGCCTGCTGACCGACGTGACCCGGCAACTGCCCGGCGCGGAGCGGATGCCCACCCGGCAGGTGCGGGAAATGTCCGTCATGTGGCGGCACTACCGTTATTTGCGTAACAATCCCGGCTTGCTGCCCGAGATGGCGCAGATCGAGGCGCGCGACTCCGACCTGCCCGTCTTCCACGTCCCCCGCCGTTACCTCCCGGAGGCCGAGCGCGACATCCAGACGGGGGACATCGTGGCCATCACCAGCCGGGACGAGGGCGGCTACACCTCCCACGTCGGCCTCGCCGTGCGCGACGGGCGCGGGACCCTGCGCTTCCTGCACGCCTCCTCCAAGGCGCGCCGGGTGGTGCTCGACGACCGGCTCTCGCGCTACGTCAGCGCGCACCGGGACGACCTCGGGGTCATCGTCGCCCGGCCGCGCGAGTTACCCGGCGGGGCGTTGGGCGCAGCCGGCGGGGCGGTCGCGGTTGTGCCCTGACGGGCCGCCGACGGCGAAGTGGATCACGGCAGCCGGGTGAACCAGCCAGCACGGAACCCTGCCCAGAGCGGTGCCCAGGATTGATGAGCCGAAGCCGTTTCCCCCCATCGGGCGAGCGTCCCGGTTGCCGGGCGCCGTGGCAACCGGGACGCTCGCCCGATGAGCACCGGGATGATGCCGACGGGCACCGCGCCAAGGGTGGGTGCCATCCCCTTGCTTTAGACCCTTAACGAGCCGCGGAACGCCCTCACGCGATAGTAACAGGGCGCGCTGTTCTGATACACGAAGACACGGCCGTAGCGGCGGTCACCAAAGAGCGCGCCGCCGAGTTCCCTGATGTCAGCAGGTGTTTTCACCCAACTCGACGTCTTCGTATCGAAGTTTCCAAACTTCTGTAGCTCCTGGTATTGTTCCTCCGTTAAAAGCTCGATGCCCATGGCCGCTGCCATGTCAACGGCGCTGTTTTCTGGTTGGTGTGCTTTCCTGGATTCCAGTGCCTCGTAGTCATAGCAGACACTTCGGCGACCGATCGGACTTTCCGCGGAGCAATCAAAGAAGATGTATTCGCCCGTCGGTTCATCCTGACCGACCACGTCCGGTTCACCGCCAGTTCTCTCCATTTCATGAAGTGACCATAGCTTCCCGGTGTCGGCCACCAGCTTCGCTTCCACTTTGACCCATTCGAGAGTTTGATGTCGGATCGTATTCTTCTCGAAGCGAGACTTCAACGCCTTGAGGAGTTCTCTACACTGTTCCGGTGACAACACCTTGTTTGTTTCAACGTCTTTCATGCCGGTTACCTTTTTTGATGCTGTGTCGTGTGAGACGTTGGTTCAGGTCAAGCCGAGTTTCTCGAAATGAGTCGTCGAAGAACATCGCCTTTCCACATCCAAAATCCCGAAAGGACAATGACGGGAAGGAAGAAGAACCGAACGGCGGGGGCATAATTTGGAAGTTCTTCAAACGGACTGTAAATATAACCGAGTATCGGAATTCCAAAGACGATGTGAACCCAACGAAAAATCGAACGTTTGGTGCTTTGTTTCATGATGTTGTCAGGGACGATCTTGTGATGATCGGAGAGAATTGACGGCGCTCCTAACTGCGGTCGGGCACCAAGCTCGCGGCTACGACGGGAAGCTGCCCGAGCATCTTCGCCCAACCGAACTCGGCGCCCCGCAGGGCCTGGTCACCCCGCGGCTGGGAGAGGTCGAAGCCGGAGTGCTCGAAGAGCAGGCGGGTTCCTTCACCTTCCGGCTCAAGCCGGAAGCTCACCCGCGTGTTGACGACGGGTCCGCCGGCCGACCACGAGAACACGAGCTGGCGGGGCGGTTCGCACTCCAGCACCTCGCAGTGCACGGTCAGCCCGTCGAAACCAGCTCTGGGGTTCGCCGGCACGCGGAACGTGAAGTGGTGGCCGACGCGCGGCTCGAAGTCGTTCGGGAACATCCACCCGGCCAGGGCGGTGCGGTCGGTGATCGCCCGCCAGACCTGCTCCCGCGGCTGCGGAAGCAGCATTTCTCTTCGGATCGTCTTGCTCATTCTTCGCTCCTTTTAGACAGGTGCTCCTGTAGACTCTGGAGGTGGTCGTCCCAGAACCGCTCGTAGTGCGCGATCCAGTCGCGCACCGGGCCGAGTCGTTCGGGGACGAGGCGGTAGCGGCGTTCACGGCCGTGCCGCCGCTCGGTGATAAGACCGGCATCGAGCAAGACCCGGAGGTGCTGGGAAACCGCCGGGCGGCTCATCTCGAAGCGGGCCGCAATGTCGCCCACGGGGCGCTCGGCGCCGGTGAGCAGGTCCAGCATCTGGCGTCGCGCACGATGGCTGATCGCGGCGAACACATCAGGCTTGCGTTCGGGAGTCACGACCATGCCACCAAAATACGTAAGCAATCACTTACCTGTCAAGCCCAAAAGTTCCTTCCGTCCCGAAGCGGCACGATGGTCGCGAGCCGAGTTGGCTTCCCGCAGAGCGCTCGTGCGGGCACCCCGAAAAGCCTGGTTCGTGGAAGGGAAGAACGTCGCGCGAAAGAACACGACGCGAGCCGCTCCCAGGCTCCCTCTGGCGGGATCGTCCACGTCGGAGTCATCGCCGCCACCGGAACGGGGCGGGCCACGTCGAAACGAGCCCGGACGGCTCCGTCCCGGTGGTGGCCGACGGCTTCCGCCGGTGAGGCTCTCTAAACTGTCCCGTCGCTATTCTTCCCGCAGCAGTTCTTGTATTTCCGCCCGCTGCCGCAGGGGCACGCCTCGTTGCGGCCGACTCTGGGGGCCTCGCGGCGGGCGGGGATTTCCAGTTCGGGCAGGGCGCGCGGCTCGCCGTCGCCGCCAACGCCGTCGTGACCGTCCGACGACGACATCCGGGCGTGACCGCCGCCCAGCGGGGGGCGCGGGGCCTCGCCGCCGGGCTCGGGGTTGGCCTCGCCGCCCAAAGCGTCGTGCATGAGGAACTGCGGCAGGCTGGCCAGGAACTTTTCAAACGCCTGCAGGTTCGACGTGGACCGGAACAGGTTGTGCAGGATCTCGAACTTCACGTTTGCCATCAACTCGACGAACATGGCGTAGGCCTCGTTCTTGTATTCGACCAGCGGGTCCTTCTGGCCGATGCGCTGGAG
>CAXTFX010000145.1:0-9335 GCA_964243185.1 uncultured Chthoniobacterales bacterium | reverse complement strand
GTCCACGATCTCCAACGCCCCGCCGGCCGCGCTGCTGACCACGGGCAGCCCGGCGTAAAGGGCTTCGACGAAGACGATGCCGAACGCCTCCGGGTGGAGGTTGGACTGGCAGAACACGTCCGCCGCCGCCAGCAGCCGGCGCACGTCCGCGCGCTGGCCCAGGAAGCGGACCCGGCCGTCCAGGCCGAGCGCGGCGGCCTCGGCGCGGAGCTCCTCCAGGTAGGCGGCTTCCACCGGCCGTTGCGCGCCGCCGACCAGGGCGCAAACCCACGGGGGGACGCGGGCGTCCACCGTCCCTCCGCCCAGCCGGGCCAGGGCGCGGAGGAGCACGCGGTGGCCCTTGAAGGCTTCCATGCGGCTGACCTGGAGGATGACGACCGTTCCCGGGTCGGTCGCGCCGAGTTCCGCGCGGAGGGCCGCGCGCTCGGCGGGCGTCAGCGGCGGGCCGGGCGGCGGCTCGACGGGACAGGGAACGACCCGGAGCGGCGGCAGCGGTTCGCGGAACATCTTTCCCAACGTGCCGGCGGTGAACCGGCTGTTGGCGACCACCAGGGCCGGCGGGCGGCGCGCGCCGGCGAGGCGTTCGGCCCACCAACGGCCGCTGGCGTCGTTGTGCATCCAGAGCACGGCCGGGACGCCCGCGCGCCGGGCCGCGCCGCCGAACATCGCCAGCGCCCAGGGACCGTGGAAAACGACGGCGCCGAACCCGCCCGCCCGGACTCGCGCCGCCAACCGGCGGCCGGCCAGTCCGACCTGCCAGGGCCGGCTGGTGCGCGCCGGGCCGAAGACCACGGGCGGCGTGCCGGCGGCCGTGAGCTCGTCGGCCAGCCGGCCGGGGTAGCACACGGCGAACGCCTGCGCCAGCCGCGGGGCGTCCGCCCGGTGCCGGGCCAGGGCGGCGAGCACGGCGCCGATGCCGTCCCAGACGCCGCCGGGATAAACGTGGAGCACCCTCATTTCTTTCGTTCCGCCGACCGGCGCGCGGCATGATGTCCCCGAAACCCGCCGTCGTCATCCTCAACGATTTCGCCTCCTTCAACGGCGGGGCGAGCACCGTCGCGCTTTCCTCCGCCCGGGAGCTGGCGGCGCGGGGGCACGCGGTGACGCTGTTTGCCGCCGTCGGGCCGGTGGACGCGGAACTGGCGCAAACGCCGAACCTGCGCGTCGTCTGCCTCGGCGGGACGGACATCGCCCGGGCCGGCAACCGGCTGGCGGCGTTCACCTCCGGGCTGTGGAACGGGCGGGCGCGGCGGGCGTTGGCCGAGACCCTGCGCGGGCTGGACCCGGCGCGCACGGTCGTCCACGCGCACCTGTGGATGAAGGCGCTCTCGCCCAGCGTGTTCTCCGCGGCGTTCGCGGGGGGTTTCCCCGTGGCCATCACGTTGCACGACTTCTTCCTCGCCTGCCCGAACGGCGGGTTTTACGTTTACCCGCGGGGCGAAATCTGCCACCGCCGGCCGTTGTCGCTGGACTGCGTGACGTGCCGCTGCGACCGGCGCAACTACGGGCACAAGCTCTGGCGCGTCGCCCGCTCCGTGGTGCAGGACCGCTGGCTGCGGGTGGCGACCCGGGCGCGGCACCTCGTCGGCGTTTCGGAGTTTGGGGTGAACGTGCTCCGCCCGCACCTGCCCGCGGACGTGCCCATCACGGTCGTGCGTAACCCCATTGACTGTCCCGACCTCGGCCCGGCGCCGGTCGGGGAGCACGACGGGTTCGTGTTCGCCGGCCGGCTGGTGCCCGAGAAGGGGCCGCGGCTGTTCGCGGAGGCCGCGCGGCTGGCGGGGGTGCGGGCGACGTTCGTCGGCGACGGCGAGTTACGCGCGGAGCTGGCGCGGGATTTTCCCGAGGTGGAGATCACCGGCTGGCAGGCGCCCGCGGAGGTCACGGCGCGGCTGCGGCGGGCGCGGGCGCTGGTGTTCCCCTCCCGCTGGTATGAGACGCTCGGGCTGGTCGTGGTGGAGGCCACGGCCCACGGCGTGCCCGCGGTGGTGTCCGACGGCTGCGCGGCCCGGGACACGGTGGCCGACGGCGAGCGCGGCCTGCACTTCGCGGCCGGCTCGGTCGCGGACCTGGCCAGACAACTCCGCGCCCTGGCCGGTCCGGGGGAGGGCGCGGCGCGCGCCACCCGGCTCGGGCGGGCGGCCTACGACTGGTATTGGGCCGACCCGTGGACGGAGACCCGGCACGTGGACGACTTGCTGGATGTTTATGCCCGGATGCTGATTCCCTCCCGGACACCGACGCCTAATTCTTCATTGACCAAACATGCTGACGTTACCCGCCCCGCCTGAACCCGCCCGTCTGCCGCTGCTCCCACCCGCCGCGCCGCGGGCGGTGCTGCTCGTCAGCGAACCCGGCGTGGACGGCGTGTTCCGCCACGTCGAGGCGCTCGCGGGCTTCCTCCTGGACGCGGGCGTGCGCGTGAGCCTGGCGTATTCGAGCGTGCGCGGCAGCCCGGCGCTGGACCGGCTGGTGGGCGAGGTCGCCCGGCGCGGCGGCGGGCGGACGCTGGACCTGCGCGTCGGCAATGCCCCCGGCCCGCGGGACGCGCTGACGTTCGCCCGGCTGGCGGCGCTGGCCCGCGCGGAACGGCCGGACGTGGTCCACGCGCACTCCTCCAAGGCCGGCGCGCTGGCCCGGGCGCTGCCGGCGACCGGGGTGCGGGCGCGGTTCTTCTACACCCCGCACGCCTACTATCAGATGCACGAACCCCCCGGCCGCGGCGGGTTGAAGCGGGGGGTGTTCGAGGGCGTCGAGCGCGTGCTGGGCCGGGTTGGCACGACCATCAACTCCTCCGCCAGCGAGAGCGTCCACGCGCGGGACCGGCTCGGGCTGGCGTCGGCCCGGCGGGTGACGATCCCCAACGGCGTGGACATGACCCGCTTCCGGCCCGCGGGTTCGCCCAAGGAGCGGCGCGCCCTGCGCGCGGAGCTCGACCTGCCCGCGGACGCGCCCCTGCTCGGGACCGTTGCCCGGCTCTCCGCGCAGAAGGACCCGGTCACGCTCTACCGGGCCGTGCTCGCGGCGTTGGACGAGCGGGCCGACCTGCACTTCGCCCACCTCAACGCGACGGGGGAACTCGCCGAAGCCGTCGGAGAGCTGCTGGCCGCCGCGCCGCCGGCGGTCCGGGCGCGCGTCCACCGCCGGCCGGCCACCGAGGAGCCGGCGCGGTTCTACCGCGCGCTGGACGCCTTCGTCCTGCCCTCGCGCTACGAGGGTCTTTCGTTCGCCGCCCTGGAGGCCGCCGCCACCGGGCTGCCGCTGATCCTGAGCGACGCTCCCGGCAACGCCGACCTGCGCGCGCACGCCTTCGACCGCGTGCGCTGGACCCCGCCGGGGAATGCCGGGGCGTTGACGTTGCAAATCCTCGCCTGGGCCGCGGAGGCGGCGGCGGACGCGGTGCCGGGGCGGCCCGTCCCGTGCAACCACCGCGAGGTCGCCCAGGCGGACTTCGCCCGGGAGCGCCAGTTCGACGAACTGCTGCGCTGCTACGCGGGCCGCGGGGTCGGGGCCTGAACGAACAAACCGGCAAGTCCCCGCTTGCCGACTTCTTCACGGAGGCACATGGTATTGCGAGCACGGGAGTTGCTGTTTGGCGTGGCTGCTTGGCACCCCCGGCTCTCCCCCCTCCCATGTTCACCGCCGTCCTGCTCATCGCGGGCTGCGCCCTGCTCGGGCTTGGCCTGATCGGAACCATCATGCTCCTCTGGGCGTCGTGGCGCGCCCCGGAAGGCCACGAGGACGCGCACGGGTTCCACCAGGAGGTGCCCCCGGCCCCGTCCGGGGCGCCTCCCACCGCCTCCCCCGCGCCCACCGGCGCCCCGCTCCGGGACGTGATCCCGCGACTGGCCCCGTCGCGCTGACCCCCACTCCGGGCGGGGGTCGAGGGGAACGTCTGCCAACCGCTGGCGCCGCGGGAATCGCCGCGATTTTGCTCGCCACGGCTTGAGCCATCCATCATCCTCGGGTTCGTGCAAGTCCGGTGAGCGCCAACCCTGCGTGCGATGACGGCCCCGTGCCGAACGGGTTCGCGACGACCCAGCGGAGCGTGGTCACGCGCGCGGCGACCCCGGAAGCAGAGGGCCGCGCCGCCCCGGAGTGGTCGTGCCAGGCTTATTGGTTCCACGCCTATGCTCTGGGAACTCGCCGCCGTGCGCCGTGAGGTGGTCGCGCTCGGACTGGACTGGGACCTCCATCCGTAACTCCCGAACAAAGTCCGATCATGAAACCAATGCTGCTATCGCACGTCTGGCGGGTCCTGCTCCTGCCGGCGCTGCTGACCAGCTCCCCGCTCCGGGCGCAGGACGATGAAGCGTCGGCCGGTCCCCGTTCGGTTTCGCCGAACAAACATTGGGAATATCGCCTGCTCCCGAACCCGGCGAACTCCGGTGAGGAAGTGCCCGTGATCGTGAAGGCGGGAACGACGGAAGTCGTGTTGAAGCTGGACGAGGAGGCCGCCAATGCCTTCCTACGCAATGCCCACGTCGCGTGGGCGCCGGACTCCCGGCGGCTGGCTTTTAATTACCGGGCCGGGTCGCGCTTACGACACGGCGGTGTTCTATCAGTTGGAGGCGGGTCATTGGAGACTGCTGCGTTCACCTGAAGCCGACGAAACCACGCGGCCGGTGAAGGACGCGCAGGACGCCCAGGCCCAAAAGTTGAAGTTGCCCGAGGACGCCTACCGGCGGCGCACCTGGGATACGTGGACGATCCGGCGCTGGGTCAACGCCGGCACCGCGGAACTTTACGTCTTTTCGGATCGGCTGGTGACCGTGCCCAAGACCGGGGAAACGACGGATCTGACCGGGCACTTTCTGCACACCCTGAAGTTTGACGTCCGGGGCCGATGGAAGATCGCCCGAACGCGCAAGATGACGGCCGCGGAAGTGGAGAAGATGGACGCCGAGGAATAGGGATGGCGAACGTCAGCTCGTTTATTCCTTCAACTCGGCCAACGTCGGAATCTCTTCCAGGCTCATCAACGCTCTTTCGGTGGCAGGTCCGCTCTTGGTCAACCAGGCGCCCGTCAGGTTGCCGGCTTCCTTCCCGTATTCGCGGTGCGAGTGAACCACCGACATTCCGACGCCGCCGCCGACGATCTTGAGCCTTGTGAACACCGCTTCCATCAGGTCCGGCCGGGGAAACAGCACCAATGTCAGATACTCGGCCGGCTTCTCCGGCGTCCGCGGGACGGAATTCGTCCGCACGATTTTCCCCTGGTGGCTCTGGTGGTTTTCCAGCACGGTGTTTGCCTTGGCGGCCAAAGCCTCCCTATCTTTGGCGTCGGGATGATGGTTCGTGGTCATCATGTCGGACTCTGGAATCCTCCGGTGCCCGAACCCCTCCCCACGCCGACCATGAAGATGTTCATCCTGTTCCTGTTGGGGGCTTGCCTCAGTTCGGCTGCCCTGCGGGCGGAGGAAGCCGCCGTCGTCGAGTTTCCCTCGCCCGACGGCCAGTTCGCCGTGCGGACGACGGACGGGAAGGACCAGATGTTCCGGGACCTGATCGAGTAGAAGACCGGGCGCGTCCTGGTGGACATGGACGGGCCGTTTCGCCGGCTGGGCCTGGACCCGCTCCTCTGGTCGGTGGACTCGCGTTGGGCGGCCTACGCAAACCACGGGAGCCGACTTTCCGACACCAGGGTGCTGTGCTGGGCCGGGGTCGAGTTTCAGCGGGTGGAGTTGCCCGTTCTGCCCAACCCCGTGGCCAGATGGCAGCCGTCCCGTCATCGCCGGGGGACCGAGCCGCAGATCGTGCGAACCTACGACTCCGAGGTGCCGTTGCGCTGGCTGCGGCCGGGGGTGCTCATGGTGGAACTCGTTTGCGAGCGATACCGGCTCGAAAACGGCGACCAGTATGTCAACTACGCCCGCCGTTTCGTTTACACCGTCAGGCTCAACGCCAAGCGGGAAGGCTCCATCCTGAAAGTTGTCCGGGAGAAATCGAATGTCAGTGCCGCTGGCCGTGATCGCCACCGCCGTAGTCCTGCTCGTCACCCCGACGAGAAACGGCATCGTCGGCGCGGGTCGGCTGCTGACCCTGGGGCCGGCCGCGGCCTTGGTGACCCTGGCCTATGCCCTTTGGGGATGGCGGGCGAAGAAGCTTTGAGCGGGCCGCTCCGAGCCAATACCCTACGATGAAAGCCAATTTGCTCGCCTCCCTCGCCGGGCTTTGCCTCACGTTTCTCGTCCTGCCGCCTCTCGTCCACGGCACGGACAGCTACGCATACAAACCCGGCGAAACCCTCGTCATTGACCACGGCCTCGCCCCGGACGGGAGTTATGCGATTGCCGCCGGGGCCGTGAACAAAAAAGACGACGGTCATTATGGCCTCTTCCTCATTGACGGAAAATCGCGGCGCAGAATCGGCCCCCTGGAGGAGTTCGGCGGCTCTTTGGATTCCGGGGCGAAATCCTTTCGCGCCGCCTGGGCGCCGGACTCGCGCCACGTGGCGATCACCTACCGGGTGGATCGCAGCGTCACTGAAATGTTGGTTTATCGCATCGAGAACCGGCGGGCCTACGCCGTGACCGGGCCGCGGGATGTGCTGGCGGAGGTCAAAGGGTCCGGCGCCGTTGACACCCACCACGGCACCACTTTTTACCTCGAACCGTCGTGGTTGACCGCGTCCCGGTTCAGGCTGCGTCAACACTCCCAGTATCACCGCGCCGCCTCGGACCCCACGCCCATCCTGGGCCGATACGTCGAGGTATCGGCGGAGGAAGGGGACGAAGACAAAGGCGCCAACGGCAAACGGGTTTACTCCTTTGATTTCTACGCGGACGCCATGTGTGAACTGCGCGCCGGCGACAAGTATCATCTCCTTTCCATGAAGCCGGTAGCCGACAAAGACCGTTGGCCTGGCGCAACCCCCCTCCGTCGCCAGTGACTCCTTCTCCCGTGAACCGAGCCCTTTTAACCCTGTTGCTGTTTGGTTGGACTTCGTTGGCTGGAGCTGAAGAAGCTTTGCCAACCGTCACCTGTCCTTCGCCCAACGGACGCTTCGCGTTGCGGGTCAGCAAGACCCCGGGAGCGGAAACCACGGACCTCTCGGTTGACCTGATTGAAAAAGCTTCCGGCGTGGTCGTGCAAGACCTGGGAATCACTTACCAAAACTACCTGGAGAATACGGTGCTGGTCTGGTCGGCCGACTCGAAGCGGGTGGCGTATCATACCTGGGGCAGCAAAGCGGGAGAAATGCACGTTTACTTTCGGAACGGTGCGAAGTTCGACGAAATAGCGTTGCCCGAGGACCTGCCCGGCCCGGACATCGCTTTCGGGAAAAAGGCCCGGGCAGGAGGAGTCAAGAACTACGGGGGCATGACGAAGCCCGTGCGATGGTTAAAATCCGGCGATCTGGAGGTGTCCAGCGACCTAACCATGCTCTCGCGCGTGGATGATCGGTCCTACACCGGCACCCTGCGGTTCACGGTTGCCTTTGACGCGAAGCACCGCGCTTCCGTGCACCGCGTTGGGAAGATGAAGACCACCGTGGATCGACCAGGCGCGCGCAACGCTCAACTCGTTCAAACCCAGCGGGCGACTGACGCCATCCCAATCCCGGCCGGTTTCCCGGCCCGCACCGTTGAACTTTAATCTCACCACCCAAACCCGCATGCACCTCATCCGCCCCCTCATCCTGGTCCTGCTCCTCTCCTCCCTGCACCCCTCCTTGCGCGCCGAGGGCAACAAACTGGACTTCCAGCCGGCGGACACGGTGCAGACCGTGCTCGAACGTCAGGTCGGCCAAACCGTCGAGTTACGGCTTAAAGCGGGCGAGAAGATCGGCGGCAAAGTCGAAAAGGTCGGCGCCAAGCTGGTCCAGCTTTCCCAGCTCACCGGCGCCGAGTTCTCCGACGCGGTGGTGGACCTGGAGAGCATCAGCGCCGTCGTGGTTCGCACCCGGACGAAGTAATTGGGGTCCGTCCTCCAGCCCGTCCCGGAGCTCCGGTCTGTTGACGACGATACGGTGCCGGGTTCCCTAGGTGGTGACTTCCTACGGCCCGGCGTCGGCCGGTTCCAGCTCGGGCCAGAGCTTCGCCTTCAAGGCGTCGAGCTGTTTGCGGTAACGTTTCCAGCCGCTCTGGCTGACCTCGAAGGGCTTTTCAAGCAGCAATTCGACCATCGGCCGCAAGCTCTCCGGGTCGGCCGGCACCTGCACCGCGCCTACGTTCAAACCGGACAACCGCGCCGCCGGCCAGGCTTCAAACAGATACCGGGGTCCGTAGCGCGCGGCGGGTCCGGGGTAGAAGTCCGGCAAGTTAATGTCGTCGAGCACGATCCAACCCCCGGGGTGCATGAGCGGCAGCAGGTGGAGCAGGTCAATCAGGGGCCAGGGGTGCTGGTGGTTGCCGTCAACGAAGGCGAAGGAGAGCCCCTGCGGGTCGAAGAACGAGGCGGCCAGGGAAGAATCTCCGAGGGTGTGGATCGCCACGCGGTCGGCCAGTTCCGGGGTGAGTTCGGCGACCTGGAAGCCGATGGGCTGGGTTTCGTCGAAGAGGCAGCGGTCCTTGCGGTCAATGGTGTGCAACAAGGTTGCGGGCAGCGCCTCCCCGCGTTCGGCGTAGCCCTGCGCGATGGCCCGGACCATCATCGCGGCGCTGGCGCCCGAAGCGGTGCCGATCTCGAGCGCCTGCCGCGGCTGGAGGATGCGGATCAGCGCGGTCATGAAGAACATGTCCTCCGTGCCCATCGAGCCCGCGTGGTAACGCCGGCCCCCGGCAGCCTCGGCCACGAGGGCCAGTTCGCCCTCGTGGGGCTGCGTCCGGTCGGAGCCCAGCAGGCGCGCCAACGCGGGGTAGTTGGCGACATACTGCTCGGCGTTGCGAATCTCGGGGTTGTTCACGGGAAACCTGGGAACGTGAACGTGGTCCCCGCGCCCCACAAGGGGCTTCGCGGGTTCCCCGCCCGGCCTACCGCGGCCGAAAACTGCCCTGGTGGAACCGCTGGCGGCGGCGCCCCCGGCCCGAGTTCCTGACGCCCCAGCCGCCGTTAGCCCTCGTTTCTGGCCGAGAGCATTCGTTGTCGGAACCACTCCAACCTCCGCGACCCTCCTCAGTAGGAGATCCGCATCGGCATCAGGACATACAGGAACGGCGTGTTGATCTTGATGACGCCGGGGCTCATCTCGTCGATCAGGTCCAGATGCACCTCGTCGTCCGTGAGGTGGCGCAACGGGGCCATCAGGAAATCGGGGTTAAAGGCAATGGTCAGGTCCCGGCCGCCGTATTTGACGGGCAGGGATTCCTTGGCCTCGCCGATCTCGGGGGAGTTGGCCGCGATGTCGAGGTTGTTCTTGGTGAAGATCAGCTTGACCGAGTTCGACTTCTCGC
>CAXTFX010000144.1:0-9405 GCA_964243185.1 uncultured Chthoniobacterales bacterium | reverse complement strand
TTCGCCCGCAAATCGGCCGCGACCGCCGCGGCCCACGGGTCCGCCGCCCCGCCGCGCGGACCGGCCACCGCCCGGGCCAGCCCGGCAATTCCGCCCGCGGCGAGCGGCAGCCGGTGATCGGCCATCGCGCCGGTGATCGTCGGGGTCGGCTCGGCCACGTAGAGCCGATTCATCTGCGCCGCGTTTGGGTCCGCCACCTCGGCCACGCGCCGGGCGTTCGTGAATTGCCGGGCGTAGCGCAGGCTATCGGGGTGGTCGAAGAGGAAGTCGCTGTCGAGCGCGAGGACGACTTTCGCCCGGGAAAAATCGTGGTGCGTTTCCACGAAGTCGTCACCGCCGAACGCCAGCCGCGCGCCCTCGCGGACGCTGTCGCGCGTGAGCGGTTCGTATTGGTGCCATTTCGCCTGCGGGAAGCGTTTTAACAGCGCGTCGAGCTGGGAGCCGAGTGTGGGCGAGGTGACGGTTTCCGTTAGGATCCGCAGCCCCGCGCCGCCCTTGGCCCCCTGCGCGCCGAGGAGCGGCTGCAGTTCGCCGAAGAACAGGTCCCACGTGGAAATCTCGCCGGCACGCAACACGTTGCGCGAGCGGTCGGGGTCGTAGAGGTCGAGGATCGCGGCCTGGGTGAACACGTCCGTCGCCCCGAGGCTGGCCGGGTGCTCCGGGTTGCCCTCGATCTTGGTCGGTCGGCCCTCGTGGCTCTCGACCAGCACGCCGCGGGCGAAGCCGTGGAAGTGCGGCATCGCCGTGGCGAACTGGAGCGGGATGCCGGGGGTGACGAACTCGGGCTGCCGGACGTAGGGCGTGATGGTTTCCTGCGGCTGGCGCGTGCAGCCCGCGGCGCCAAAGCCGGCGAGGGCGAGCGAGGCGCCCATCAACTTCAGGAACCGCCGGCGGCTGACGGCATCGCCCTCCGTCCACTCGCTGGCGCGGGCGGGGAACTCGCGGTGGAGCATCGCCTCGAACTCCGGCGTGCGCGCGATCTCCTCCAGGCTGCGCCAGAACTGCGGGCCGTCGGCGGCGGCGAGCGTGGCGCGCAGGGCGGGGAAATCGGAGGAGGAAACGGACGGGGCGACCCGGAGCGCGCTCGCGTCTGCGTTGGCAGGTTCCTCCTTCATGGTCGGGTCTTTATCCTTTCCGCCTCAGCGGTGGCAGGTGTAGCAATCGGTCAACCGCCCCGTGGATTGGAGCGCGTAGCTCTGCACCAGTTGCCGCGCCTCCTTGATGCCTTGGCGGCCGTGGTCAGCGAGCGGTTGCCAGTTGACGTCGAAGACCTGTTCGCGCGGGGCGACGTGCTGCTCGGGGTGCCGGTGGCACTGCAGGCACCAGGACATGTAAAGGCTCTGGTCCTGCCAGGTGAGGTTCATCTCCTTGCCCGTGCGCCCGTGGCAGGCGACGCAGCCGATGCCTTTGTTGACGTGGATGGAGTGGTTGAAATAAACGAAGTTCGGTAGGTCGTGCACCCGGTTCCAGACGATGGGCCGGTTCTGCGCGAGGCTCTCGCGCACCGGCGCCAGCAGGGCGGCGTCGGTGTAAAGCTGGGAGTGGCAGGTCATGCAGGTTTCCGTCGGCGGGATGCCGGCGAAGTGGCTCTTCTCCACGCCGGTGTGGCAGTAGCGGCAGTCAATCCCCAACTGGCCGGCGTGGTGCTTGTGCGAGAACTGCACCGGCTGCGCGATGGGCACCCAGGCGCGAGTCGCCCACGGGGACCATTCCAGCGCGTAGAGCCCGGTGACGAGCGCCGCCGCGGCCACCGGCGCGCCGAAGATCAGCGCGCGCGCCAACGAGTTAGAGCTGGGCGGAAAGATTTCCGGCATGGCGCTGGGTTCACGGCCATCTGGTTAACCAACTGCCCCCCTGGCGGGGCGGCCCCGACGCAGGCGGGGAGCCTCACGCGCGGGGCGAAACCGTTTTTAGGTGAATCGCCGAATCCCTGTAAACAAGAATGTGCGCCGCGATAAAAATCGCGGCCGGCACGAGGAAGTTCCGGTTCCCACGCCGACGCCAGACCCCCGACGGCCAGCGGTGACGGAAAAGCGTTGCCCGCGCGCGGGAATGAACGTCCCCCCCGCGGTCGAATCGCCGCTACTCTCCCGGATGACGCCCAAGCCCGACGGTTCTTTCGCTCCGAAGGGGTCCGCCGTGGTTGGGAGGCGCCGCGGCGGCTGGCTCGCGGGGTGGGCCGCCTTGGTGTTCGGGCTGATGGGAGCGAAGACGAACCTCACGGCCGGCCCGGTGCAGGTGTTCGAGGAAGCCAACTCCATCACCCTGAAGAACGATCTGGTCACGGCGGTGATCGACAAGAAAAAGGCGGAAGTCACGTCCATCACCCTCAACGGGGCGCGCAACCTCCTGTCACCGAAGGGAGTGACCTTCGATGCGGAGGCGTTCGGCCCCGGGAAAACCCAGACCGGCCTCCACGGGGGCGATTACAAGATCGTGTCCAACGGGCCGGAGCAGGCGGAGGTCGTCTTCTTCGACCCCAGCTTCGTCATCATGTCTGCCGAGATGCACCTCGTGATGCGGCGGGACGATGCCGGAATTTACGAATATCTGGTCATGAAACACGGCCCGGGGCAGCCCGCCGGCAGCATCGGCCAGTTGCGGTGGGTCTTCCGGGGGCAGCCCGGCGCGCTCACCCACGCTTTCGCCTCCGCGACGAAGCACGGGCAGATGATCGCCGATGTGCCGGGGGCGCAGACCATCGCCGACGCCACGGTGCGGCTGCCGAAGGACAGCGCCTACCACGAGCCAACGGGCCACACCTCGGACGGCTTCCCGGTGTATTCCAAATACGACTGGACCGACTACTCGGAGGAGCACGTCGTGCACGGGTTTTCCTCCGACCGGGAGGGAATCTGGATGGTGCAGCCCAGCATGGAATACTACAACGGCGGCCCGACCAAGGGTGTTCTCACCGTGCACGGCGGCCCGGTGAGCATCCTGGAGTTCCTCGGCGGGCACTTCCTGATCCGGGAGCACACCGGCGTCGAACTCGCCGCCGACCAGGAATGGCAGCAGATCGTCGGGCCGTGGTTCGTCTATCTCAACCGGGGGGCCAACGCGGAGGAACTCTGGCGCGACGCCTACCAGCGCGGGCTCGAAGAGAAGGCGGCGTGGCCGTATTCCTGGGTGCAGGAAACGCCGGAGCTCTATCCGCAACTGCGGGGCACGGTGACGGGCAGCCTGCTCGTTCCCAACGAGAAAACCGCCCACGCCCTGGTGGTGCTCGGGACGCCCGACAAGGACTGGCAGACGCAATCCATGCGTTACCTCTTCTGGGCGAGGGCGGACGCGGCGGGGCGTTTCACCATCCCGAAGGTGCGGCCGGGCAGTTACGCCCTGTATGCCTCCGTGCCCGGCGTGGTCGGCGAGCTGAAGATCACGGACGTGAAGGTGGCCCCGGGCGAAACCAACGACCTGGGGACGGTGCGCTGGAACCCGCCCCGGCAGGCGCGTCTGCTGTGGCGGCTGGGCACGCCCAACCGGAGCACGGCCGAGTTCCGCTTCGGCGGGGAGATGCGGCAGTTCGGCCTGTGGTGGCGTTACCTCCAGGAGATGGGCACCAGAGAGCTGAACTACGTGGTCGGGCAGAGCCAGCCCGCGAAAAACTGGTATTACGCCCAGAGCGTCGTGGCGATGGAGGACGGGTCTTACTTCAGCCCCAAGTGGAACATCCGGTTCAACCTCCCGACGGTGGAAACCGGGAAGCTGCGGCTGACGGTGGACCTTGCCGGGGCCGCCGGCGGCGACAACCAACTGGTGGTTTCCGCCAACGGCCAGGACATCGGCGAGATCCGCTCGCCCAACGATTCCGGGGTTTACCGCTCGGCGGTGCAGTCGGCGAACTTCCGGCACCACGTCCTCGAGTTCGACGCCAGCGTGCTGCACTCCGGGGAGAACACGCTTTCGCTCGTGCTCCGCTCCCGGGGAAACTGGCGGCGGGGCGGGGCGCAGTCCATCATCACGACGGAGGCCGGCAAGCGGCCGGAGGTTCCCTCCAGCAGCGTGATGTATGACTGCGTGCAGTTGGAAGCCGGTCCGACCGTCGGTGACGGCTCCTACCAGGTAGTGGCGGCGGCGGCTCCCGGGCCGGGGCAGCCCGCGGTGGTGGCGGGGGCGGCGCCAGCGCCTCGGTCGAAGGCCGTGCTGACCGAGTCCGTGGTGGTTCCGCGGCCCCACGGGAACGCGACGATGGAGCGGGGGACGCCCGTGGAAATCATCGCCCGTTCGGGGGAGGCCGTGACGGTTCGCATGAACGGCACCCAGGAGTTCGTCGTGCGCCCCAACCAGTTGCGCTAGGTTCGGTCCGACGGCCCGGGAGGGACCCGCTCCCTACTCCGCCACCCGCACCGTGTAGCCGCCGCTCTTCTCGTCGTAGGTCAGGCGCAGGAGGCCGCGCTTCTGGGCTTCCAGCAGCAGGTCGTTGAAGGAGCGAAACCCGTAGGCGCGCTCGTTGAAACCGGGGTTCCGCCGCTTGAGCGCCTGCTTGATCATGGAGGCCCAGATGGCGTCCTCCTCCGCCCGTTCCCCGGACAGGGCGTCGAGCGTGGCGACGACCTGGTCAAATGCCTTTTCCAACGACGGCCCCTCCGCTCCCTCGGCGGCGGCGGGGGCAGTTTCCGCGGGCCCCGCCGCCCCCGGCTCCGCCACGGCGTCGGCCGCGTTGCCGCCGGCGGGGAGGGCCGGAGGCTTCTCCGACGACGCGGCGGGGGGCGCCGCCTGACTCCGCGAGGAACGCGGCGGCGGGGCCTCCGCCCGGGAGGACGACGCCGGGGCGGGGGGGGCGGCGGTCCGGCGCCCGCCGCGGGCGTTGGGCAGCACGCGGACGAGGTCGTCGTAGTAGATGAACTCGTCGCAGTTGTTCAGGAACAGGTCGGAGGTCGAGTTCTTCACGCCGACGCCGATGACGGTTTTGGCGTTCTCGCGCAGCTTGGAGACCAGCGGCGAGAAGTCCGAGTCGCCGGAGATGACGACGAAGGTGTCCAGGTGCGCCTTGGTGTAACAAAGGTCCAGCGCGTCCACGACCATGCGGATGTCGGCCGAGTTCTTGCCCGCCTGCCGGGTGTGCGGGATCTCGATGAGTTCAAAGGCCGCCTCGTGCAGCCCGCGCTTGAAGTCCCGGTAACGCTCGAAGTCGCAATACGCCTTTTTCACGACGATGTGCCCCTTGAGGAGCAGGCGCTCGAGGACGGTGTTGATGTCAAAGAGCGGGTAACGGGCGTCGCGGGCGCCGAGGGCGATGTTTTCGAGGTCGAGGAACACGGCCATCGTGAGGTCCTGGACCGGGGCGGCGGGAGCGGGGGCGGGCATGAAACGGGAAAGGAGGGACAGCATGGGGGAGAAAGGGTAACGGGCCGTCAGCGTGTCCTTTCGCCCGGTTTGGGCGCGGGTTCACCTTGAAATTATCCGACGCGCCGGATGTCCGCCGCGTCCGGGACGGTCGGAAGCCGGGTCCCGGCGTCAGGCCGCGCGCCGGCGCTCCCTGGCTCGGACCCGCCGCCGCAGCAGCCCGCCGGCCGCCAACGACAGCATCCAGACGACGCCCGGCTCGGGGACCACGGCGGTGACGGTCAGGGACAGCGCGCCGTCGCGAAGGGCGAAGTCGCCCCCGGCCGCGCCGCCGACGGTGAAGTCCCCCGCGCTGAAACCCTCCAAGCCGCCGTAGCGGACCAGCTCGTAGGTCTGGCCGACGACCAGGCCGCCGTCCACGAGGTCGAAGCGGAACGTCGTCCCCGCGCCGAGGTCGCCGCGGATGAGCGCGCCAAGCACGTCCACCCGGTCGCTGCTCGCCGGGTCCGGGCCGAGCGTGAGCACGATGACGCCGCCGCCGTCCCACGTCAGGTTGTTCCCGAGGGTCAACGTCACCGGGTCGCCGGGCACGATGGCGCCGCCGGCCTGGAGCGTGACCGGCCCGGCGACAAAGCCGCTGCCGCTCAACGTGCCGCCGCGCTGGATCGTCACCGGGCCGGGACCGGTGGCCGAACCGGTCGTGTTCGTGACGACGAGCTTGCCGCTGTTCGCGGTGAGGCCGTCGCCGATGACGGTGCCGCCGGTGTGGGTGTTGGCGCCGGTGAGCGTGAACGTGCCGGAGCCGCGAACGTTGAGGACGCCGCCAGTCCCGCCGGCGATGCCGCCGTCGCGGATCAGGCCGGAGAAGGTCGTGCTCTGGTTGTTGAGGCCGGTGGCGAGAATCTTGCCGCCGAGCGAGACGGTGCCGCCGCCCGCGAGGGAGCCGCTGGTCATGCCGGTGGCGGCCAACTGGCTGAGGTCCAGTTCGCCGCCCGCGTTGATGGCCAACCGCGCGAGGAAGCCGCGGGCGCCGGACTGGAAGACCACCTGCCCGCCGGAGCCGCCGTCGGTCCCGCCGTTCGCGATGAGCGTGGCGGTGCCGGCGCTGGCGTTGCCGAAAAAGAGGGTCAGACCGCCGGCCGCGCCCGGGGCGCTCCCGCCCTCGGCCGTGAGGGTGGCGCTGCCCGCGCTGGCGTTGCCGAGGAAGGTCGTGGCCCCAGACTTCCCGCCGGCAGCCGCGGCGCCCTGGCTGGTGATGACGGCGCTGGCGGCGGTGGCGGCGTCGTTGAACTGCGTGACCGCGCTGATGCCGACGTTGGCCGTGCCGCCCGCGTTGAGGATCGTGGCGTTGGCCGCGGTGCTGCTGCCGTCGAAGAAGAGGAGGCCGCCGCTGCCGCCGGCCGTGGTCACGCCCTCGTTGACGAACGTGGCGCCGTCGGCGCTGGCGGCGTTGTTGAACTGCGTCGAGCCGCCGCCCGTCGCGCCGCCGCGGTTGAGGATGGAGGCCGTGGCCGCGGTGCCGCCGTCGAAGCGCAGAAAGCCGCTGCCCGCGCCCGCGACGGCCGCGCCGAGGTTGGTGATCGTCGCGCCGCCCGCGGTGGTCCCGGCGGTGAAGAAAGTCCGGCCGCCGGGTGCGCCGAAAGCGCCGCCGGGTTGGTTAGTGATCGTCGCGGTGCCGGCCGTGGCGCCTGGTTCCAGGAAAAAAGCCGTGCCGGGTGCGGCCGCCGAATTGCCGCCGCCGCCGTTGACGATGGTCGCAGCCCCGGCGGTGGAGAAGGCGAAGAAGGTCGTGCCGCCGCCGCCTGCGCTGAAGACGCTCGTGCCACGGTTTTCGATGCTCGCGTTGCCCGCCGTGGCGAGGAGCGTCGCGCTCGTGCCGCGAAAGTTCAATTGCCCGCCGGAGGCGTTCGCCGCCACCCCGCCGATGGTGATGAAGGTCGCCTGCCCCGCCGTGGCTGACTCCGAGAAGTTCGCGGTGCCGCCGAGACCGCCGGCCACGGCGGCGCCGCCGAGAATGAAGCTGGCGCTGGCGGCGGTGCTCGCGCCGCGGAAGTCCACCGTGCCGGACCCCGCGCCGGCCACCTGCGAGCCGACCAGCGTGAAGGTCGCCTGGCCCGCGCCGGACGCGTTGTAGAAGGTTGCCCGTCCGCCGTTGGCGCCGGCCGCCGCGCCGCTTTCGTTGGTGAGGCTCGCGCGGCCCGCCGTGGCGGTATCGTAGAAGTTGACGCTGCCGCCGTCGCCCCCGTTCGCCGTCGCGCCGTTTTGAAGCAGCGTGGCTTGGCCGGCCGTGGCGCCGCGCAGGAAGCGGGTGGTCCCGCCGACGAAGGCGGCGGCCGCGCCTTGATTGGTGATGCGGGCCGTCTGCGCGTCGGCGCGGTCGGTGAAGCTCAACGCGCCGCCGGTGCCGTCGGGGTCGCCGGCGGCGTTGAGGATCGTGGCGGTGCCGCCGAGGGAGTCGCCGGCGAACCGGGTTTCCCCGCCGAGGCCGAAGGTGGCGGGGACGCTGGCGCCGCGCCGGTTGGTGATCGTGCTGGCGCCGGCCGTGGCGGTGCCGAGGAACTGCGTCTGCCCGCCGGCGGTGCCCGGAATGGCGCTGCCGTAGTTATCAATGACCGCGGAGCCGGCCGAGGCGGCATCAAAGAAGGTGGTGGCGCCGCCGTTGGCCGCCCGGCCGTCGTCCACCGTCGCGCCGAGGTTGGCGATGCGGGCGCTGCCGGCGCGAGAATTCTCCCGGAAGGAGAGCTGGCCGCCGGTGCCGCCGGTGAACTGGCTGGCTTGGTTGGTGACGCCGGCGGAACCGGCCGTGGCGGTGTCGCGGAACTCGGTCCGCGCGACTTGGCTCCCCACCGCGCCGGGGTTGTTGACAATGCTCAAGCCGCCGGCCGAGGCCGTCCCGGTGAAGCGCAGCACGGAGGTGTCCGCGGCGCGCACCGTCACCGGGCCGGCGCCCAGGCCGGAGCCGCCGGGGTCGGTCACGACGAGCACGCCGTCGGCCACGACCGTGCCGCCGGTGTAGGTGTTGGCGCCGGTGAGGGTGAGCGTGCCGGTGCCGGTTTTGATCAGCGTGCCGGGGTTGTTGGCGTATTGGCCGGCGTCTCGGATCACGCCGGAAATGGTCGTGCTCAGGCTGTTCGCGCCGACGGTGAACGTGCCGCCGCCGCCGGAGAACGTGCCGATGGCGAAGGTGCCCGCGCCCTCGATGGAGCCGAGGCCGAAGGCCGCGCCCTGGTAGCCGCTCAGGTCCAGGGTGGCGCCGGCATTGACGATGGCCCGCGCGGTGTCGCCCCGCGACGTGTTGAAGAAGAAAATCGTCGCGCCCCCGCCGCCGTTCGTGCCGCCGTTCGCGGTGAGCGTCGCGTTGCCGGCGCGGGCGGGGCCGTCCACCTGGATGATCGCGCCCCCGCCGCCGGCCACGGCCGCGCCGTTGGCGGTGACGGCGGCGTTTTCCAAGTTGGCGTTGCCCGAGACGTAGAGCTGCGCCCCCTTGGCGCCACTGGCCGTGGCGCCTTCCAGCGTGACCGCCGCCGTGTCGCCGTGGGCGGTGCCCTGGAAGATGGTGTAAGCGCCATCCGGCCGGGTGGCGTCGCCGCCGAGGTTGCGGATGCTGCTCGCGCCCATGCGGCTGGACTCATCGAACACGACCTGGCCGCCGTTCTCGTTGGTGATCCGCGCGTTAGCGGCGGTGGACGAACCGTTGAAATAGGTCGCGCCGCCGCTGGGGAAACCGGTCTGGGAGAGGCCGACGTTGGTGATGGCGGCGTTGCCGGCCGAGGCGTTGTCCCGGAAGAACGTGATGCCGCCGTGGCCGAAAACGTTGGTCGCGCCGAGCCGTTGGCCGGCGTCGTTGAGGATGGTCGCGTTGGCGGCGCTGGAGTTACCGAGAAAGAGCGTCTGCGCGCCGGCGATGGCGTTGCCCGCGTGGCCTTCGTTGACGATGGTGGCGCGGCCGGCGGTCGCGGTGTCGAAGAATCGCACGTTGCCGCTGCCGATGAGGTCCAGGCCGGGCGGGCTGGACGCGAGCGCGCTGCCCCGGGCGGTGATCGTGACGCCGGCGGCGACCGTCGCCTCGTTGCGGCATTCCAGCCGCGCGCCGGGTTCGCCGTTGGCCGCCTGCGC
>CAXTFX010000143.1:0-9417 GCA_964243185.1 uncultured Chthoniobacterales bacterium | reverse complement strand
GGGCCGGGGGCTCCGCGGTCGGCGGCAAGGCGGCGACCGCGGAAGCGCCCGCCCGCGGAGGGCGGGTCGGGCGCGACGACGCGCGGCCGGGCGTGACCAAGGGCGGCGGGGTGCCAACGACGGTGTCCGCCCCGGCGTCCGGCGCGCCTTCCCGCAGGGCGGTGACGAACCCGCGCGCCGTGGCGAACGCCGGCTCCCCGCCCCCCCGGCGCACGCGGCGCAGGACGGCGTTGGCCCCCTCCCCCAGCGCGGGCAGCTTCGTCGTCCCCCCCGGCGAGCCGCCGAACAGGGCGTAGGCCAGCGCGCCCAGCCCGCGCAGGCCCTCCGCGAGGTCCGCCGCCCGGTCGTCCCCGTCGGCGGGCGCCTCGGTCTCCCCCTCGTCCAGCCCCCGGATGCTGGACTGGGTGTCGCGCGCGGGCCGGCGCGCGGTCAGGGCCGGGACCAGCGTGCGCTCGCCCGCCCAGGTTAACAACGGGTCGCCCGCCTCCCGGCCGATGCCGAGCGGGTCCACCTTCACGGCGAAGTGCGGCCAGTTTCGCAGGGGGGCGTGGGGGACCTCCACCGGCTCCCCCAGCGGGGCGTTGGGAAAATGGATCATCACCCCGTGCACGCCCAGCTCCAGCCGGCGCGCGGGCATCCCGGCGTCCCGGGCGTGGTCAAAGGCCGCGGCCACCTGCTCCAACAGCCGCAGCGCCTCGTCCGCGTCCAGCGTCCCGCGCCGGCGCAGGAGCGCGTCCAAGCTGAAGCCCCGCAGCCATTCGCTGACCAGGAAGCGGCGCGCGCCCTCCCGGCCGAAGGCGCGCACCGCCAGCAGGTTCGGGTGCCCGGCGACGCGGACGCGCTGGGCCAGGCCGGCGAGCGTCTCCTCCAGGTCGCCCTCCCCGGCGTCGTCCGCCGCGAACAGGTCCGCGTGAAACACTTTCACCGCCACCGCGAGCCCGCCGCGCGCCAGGTCCCGCGACCGGAACACCCGCCCGGCGCTCCCCTCGCCCACCGCGGCGTCCAAGCGGTAGCGGTTGACGAGCAGCACCTGCCCCCCGCCCGGCGGCGCGTCGGCCGCGGGGGGTTCCTCCGGGTCCGGCGGCAGGGCGCGGCGGCAGGTTTCCAGCGCGCGGCGCAGGGCGGCCGGGTCGGCGGGACGGCGCTCGCGGTCCTTTTCCAGCAGGTGCGCCAGCAGGTCGCGCAGGGCCGGGTGCAGCGGGCCGGGCAGGCGGGCTTCCAACTGCTCCCAGGGCGGCTCCCGGTTGAGGTGTTGGGAGATGATGCCGGCCAGGGACCCGGTGAAGGGCGGCCGGCCCGAGAGCAGATACCACAGCGTCACGCCCACGGAGTAAACGTCCGAGCGGATGTCCACGTCCGGCCGCTCCTCCAACTGCTCCGGGGAGGCGAACAGCGGCGTGCCCACGAACCCCGCCTGCGTCAACCCGCTCAGGCCCCCGCTCACCAGCGCCGCCGGGGCGCCGCCCCCGGAGACGACGCCCAGCCCCGGCGCCGCGGCCCGGGCCAGGCCGAAGTCAATGACCTTCAACAGCAGCCCGCCCTCCTCGTCCTCGTCCGGCATGACCATGAGGTTGGCCGGCTTGATGTCCCGGTGCACCAGCCCCTCCCGGTGCGCGGCGCCGAGGGCGCGGGCAACGTGGTGGACGAGGGCCAGCGCCCGCCCCGGCGGCAGGGGCCCGTGGTGGCGCACGTAGTGCTCCAGGGTTTCCCCCTCCACGAACTCCATCGCGTAGAAATACCCCCCGCCCTCGTCCTGCCCCAGGTGGTGCACGGCCGCCACGTGCCGGTGCCGCAGCCGGGCCGCCGCGCGGGCCTCCCGCACGAAGCGGGCGCGGGCCGTGTCGTCCAGGAGGGCGTGGGGGGAGACGACCTTCAGCGCCACGGGCACGCGCAGGTTCTCGTCCACGGCCTTATACGTCACCCCCATCGCCCCGCGCCCCAGCTCCCAGAACGTCCCGTCCGGCCGGCGCAGGACCCGGTAGTGCTGGAACACCCCCATGTCCGCGGCGGCCGGCGGCGGCGGCAGGGTGGACGGGTCGGGCAGCGGCGTTTCCATGCGCGGAAAGGGGGGCGAATAACCCCGTTCACGGTGGGGGGAACGGGGGTGGGACGCAAGGGAGGAGTTTCCGCCCCAAACGGGCGCCGACCCTCGATCCTCGGGGCGCTGGAAAAGGCGCGACAATTTCCTGGACGCCGGCCGCGCGATTTTGGTAATCGGGGGGCGCCCATCTTTCCCGGGAGGAGGGATCAAACGGCCTGCCCAACACCCGATGAACGAAGAAACCCATGCCAAGATTCGACGTTAGCCTCTGGAAGAGCATCCACCCCGCTTCCACCGAGGGCAGCGGCATCGTCGCCGCGATCAAGGAGTGGCAAGCCCACTGCCCGGACCATTACGACGCGCCCAACGCCGACCCCAAGCGGTTGGCGGGCGCGGTGGCGCCCGTGGTGAAGAAGTTCCTGGCCGCCATCCACGACGCGGAAAACAAGCTGGGCCGGGACAAGAGCCCCGACGCTGAAACCAAGGCCAAGATCGCCAAGACGAAAACCTTGCTGGCCAAGTGGGAAACCGAGGTCACCAACTACCAGAAAGGGGTCATGAAATGGTGGCAGGAGTCCATCAAGGAAGAGGGCGAAGAGAAGAGGAGCCTGGCCCGCGCGCAGTTGGAATTCACGACCGTCCTGGTGGACGAGCTGCAGGTCATGTTGGGCAAGATGCCGGCGCTCTCCAAGCAGTTCGACCTCCTCCTGAAAGCCCGCCGCCTCGACGACGCGGGACCCGTGCTGCGCGACCACCGCCACCTGCTCATGCAGGCCCGTTACCTGGTCAAACCGGTGGCCATCGTCTCGGCCCGAAACCAGGTCGCCCACAAGTATAAGGTGGAACCGACGGAGCTGAAGGTTCCCCCGAAATTCAACGATCTAGCCAAGAAGCTCGGGGAGATGAACACCCGGGATGACGATATGCAGCACCTCCTCGAACGGGCCCTCGAAGGGGAGGTTGACGATGACGCGGACCCCGGCGCGGCTTTGGGCCCGGAATACCGCAAGGCCGTCCGGGAGCTGGCGAACGCCTGCCAGTCCAACGCCGCGAAGATCAAGGCCATAGTCTCCGTCGCCGCCCAGCTCGTGCGCTCCGTGAAGCAGATCCAGGCCATCCCCCCGGGCGATGCGGCCTACCCGAAGGGGGTCGCCGGCTTCCGCGCGATCAACCAGAAGATGCTCGCGACGAATAAGGAGATGCGCGCCCTGCGCGACCAGGGCTACGGCAAAACCGGGCCGTTGCGAGATGCCGCGAAGGCGGTTGACATCACGCCCGCGGACGAGGGCAAGTTCCTGCTGCCGCACGTCCGGCTGGCCGTGACCTACACGAAACGCTTCGTCACCACCTGCGAGGAGGTATCCACCCTCATGGAAGATTGGCTGGAGGAGGCGGTCGCAGCCCACCCCGCGGCGGCGGACGCCAAGGGCGAGCTGGCAAGCGTGAAGGCGAGGAAATACACGGTCCAACTGTTGTGAGGCCGCCCTAACCCCCACCGCCGGCTTCCCCCGCGCTCGTGCTACGTTCTCGGATGTCCGAGGACGTTTCCCCCGAAACCGCCGCCCGCGCCGTGGCCGCCCGCCTGCGCGGGGCGGGGTTCCAGGCGTTGTTCGCCGGGGGGTGCGTGCGCGACCGGCTGCGGGGCGTGCCCCCGAAGGATTGGGACGTGGCCACCGACGCGCGGCCGGAGGACGTCCAACGCCTGTTCCGGCGCACGGTCGCCGTCGGGGCGCACTTCGGCGTGGTCAAGGTGCTCGAAGGCGGCGGCGAGTTCGAGGTCGCCACCTTCCGGGCGGACGGCGCGTATCTGGACGGCCGGCGGCCGGAAGGCGTGCGCTTCACCACCGCGCGGGAAGACGCCGAGCGGCGGGATTTCACCGTCAACGGCCTGTTCCTGGACCCGGCGAACGACGCCGTCATTGACTACGTCGGCGGCCGGGCGGACCTCGCCGTGGGGGTCCTGCGCGCCATCGGGGAGCCGGCGGCGCGCTTCGGGGAGGACAAGCTGCGGCTGCTGCGGGCGGTGCGCTTCGCGGCCACGCTGGGATTTGAGATCGAGGAACGGACGTGGGCGGCGGTGCGGGCGATGGCGCCGCAGATCGTCCCCGTGGTCAGCGCCGAGCGCATCCAGGACGAGTTGAAGAAGATTTTCCTCAGTCCCCAGCGCGTCCGGGGGCTGGACCTGTTGGACGAGAGCGGGCTCCTGCGGGTGCTGTTGCCCGAGCTGGACGCCTGCCACGGCTGCGAGCAACCCCCGCAGTGGCACCCGGAGGGGGACGTGTTCGTCCACACCCGGCTGATGCTCTCCCTGCTGCCGGAGCGGGTGAGCGTGCCGCTGGTGTTCTCGGTGCTGTTCCACGACATCGGCAAGCCGCCGACGGCCCGCGCGGACGCCGACGGCCGGGTGCGCTTCAACGGCCACGAGAGCGTCGGCGCGGCGATGACCGAGCGCATCATGGCGCGCCTGCGCTTCTCCCGGGCGGAGGTTGACGACACGGTGACGGGGGTGGCGAACCACATGGCGTTCAAGGACGTGCAGAACATGCGCGTGGCTACGCTCAAACGTTTCCTCGCCCGGCCGACGATTGACGACGAGCTGGAGCTGCACCGCGTGGACTGCGCCGGCAGCCACGGGTTCCTGGACAACCTGGCGTTCCTGCGGGCCAAGCGGGAGGAGTTCGCCCACGAGCCGCTGATCCCGAAACCGTTCGTCAACGGCCGCGACCTCATCGCGCTCGGGATGAAACCGGGGCCGGCGTTCGGCGAGATTCTGGAAGCGGCGATGACCCGCCAGTTGGAGGGCGGCTTCGCGAACCGCGAGGCGGCGCTGGAGTGGCTGACCGGCTTCGCCGGAATGACGAAACCCGAATGACGAAACCAAAAGGAACGACCAACGAAACCGATGGCGGGAGGGGTGAACCAGCCTTGGGCTTGGGACTTCGGGACCCCCTCGGGCTTCGGGATTCGGGTTTCATCATTCCGCCCGAAGGGCGGCCCCTTCGCGCCCTGATCTTCGACTTCGACGGGCTGATGGTGGACTCCGAGACGGCCGTTTACGAGGCGTGGCGGGAGGTTTACCGGGCGCACGGGGCCGCGCTGACCCTGGAGGAATGGCTGCGGGCGGTCGGCTACGTCGCCGGCTTCGACCCCCGCCGCCGGCTGGCGGAGGCAACCGGGCGGGCGGACCTGGACTGGACCGTCATTGACGCCGCGCTCGCCCGGCGCATCGGCGAGCTCATGGCGGGCCAGGGTTTGTTGCCCGGCGTCCGGGACCTCCTCCGGGCGGGCGCGGCGGCGGGCTGGCGGCTGGGGGTCGCCAGCAACTCGACGGCTGACTGGGTCCGGCCCAACCTGGAACGGCTGGGGTTGCAGGACGTGTTCGGCACGGTTTGCACGCGCGGGGGCGACGCCCGGCCAAAGCCCGCGCCGGACCTCTACCTGGCGGCCGTGCGCCATCTGCTCGGCCCGGACGCGGACCCGGCCGGGGGCAGCGTGGCCTTCGAGGATTCCCAGCCCGGCGTGGAGGCCGCCGCCGCCGCGGGCCTGCGGGTGGTGGCGGTCCCCAGCGCGTTGACCCGGCACCAGGACCTCTCCGCGGCGCACGAAACCGTGGCGACCCTGGCGGGATACCGGCTGCCGCATTGAGGGGATTTTTGATTCTTGCGCCCTGCCCGTCCGTCCCCGCCCCGCCCGACGATGGGAACAGCATATGGCTTCTTCCCACGACGACCTGCCCGCGCCGCCGCCGCCGCCCGCCACCGTGTCGCCGGAGGTGCCCCCGGCCGCCGGGGAGCACGCCAACGCGGACCCGTTGACGAACGAACCCGGCGCGCACCCCGTCGGCGTCGGGGCCGCGGGCGCGGGGGCCGTCGGGGCCCTGATCGGAGCGGTGATGGGGCCGGTGGGCGCGCTGGTAGGCTCCGTCGTCGGGGCCCTGGCCGGGGCGGTCGTGGGGAAGGAGACCGCGGAAACGGTGAACCCGACGGAGCCCTCCGCCCTCGCCAAAGAGGTTGACGAGGGCGAAGAAACCGTCGCGGACGAGTTGCCGGCGGCGCCCGGCGCGCTGGGGCGCAACGTTCTCCCCGCCGCACCGCCGGACCTGATGACCACCGACGCCAGCCTGGCGTATCTCGGCGGCGTCGGGTCGCCCGCCTTCCTCGCCGCGCCGACAGAACCCGTCGCGGCCGACGCCCCGCCGCCGGAGCCGATGGCCGAGCCGGTCCCGCCCCCGGCGATGACGCTGCCCCCCGGCGGGAGCCGGCTGCGTAAGATCGTCCTGGCCGGGGGGCGGGCCGCGCCCCCGCCGCTGGAGGTCACGGCGCAGACGGCCTACCCGGAGGACCGCGTCCGCGACGCCGCCTACCTCCGCTACCTGGAGCGTCAGCGCGCCGGGGTGCCCGGCGACGAGCTCGACGACTGGACGGCCGCCGAGCGGGAGGTGCTCCGTGGCTGACGGCCCGCTCGTGGAGGCGGTCGTCTTTGACGTGGACGGCACGTTGATTGACTCCAACGACGGCCACGCGCAGGCCTGGGAACTGGCGTTCGCGCGGTTCGGTCACGTCATCCCCGCGGCGGAAGTCCGCCCGCACATCGGCAAGGGCGGCGACCAGCTCGTGCCCGAGTTCCTCCCCCCGGAGGAGGTCAAGACGCGGGGCCAGGCGATCAGCGACGCGCGCACCGCCATCGTCAAGGAGCGGTTCCTGCCGCGATTCCGACCGTTTCCCGAGGTCCGCGAACTCTTCCTGGACCTGCGGGCGCGCGGCGTCCGCCTGGCCCTGGCCTCCTCCGCCACGGCCGGGGAGCTGACGGCCTACAAGGCAATCGCCAACGTCGGCGACCTGCTCGACGAGCAGACGACCTCCGATGACGCCTCCCGCTCCAAGCCCGAGCCGGACATCTTTCACGCGATCCTCGAGCGGCTGGGCAACGTTCCCCCCGGCTGCACCCTGGTCGTCGGCGACACGCCCTACGACGTGACCGCTGCGAAGAAGGCCGGCTTGAAAACGCTGGCCGTGCGCTGCGGCGGCTTCCCGGAGGCGGACCTGCGGGGCGCGGGCGCGGTGGCCGTTTACCAGGACCCCGCCGACCTGCGCCGGAGGCTGACGGAGGCGTTCCGGCTGCGCGCCGCGACGGGCCCGGGGGGTTGATTTCCGGAGGAAGCCCGCCAAGGTGGACGGGCCATGCGTCCGCCCCGACTCGCCCCCCTCGTCGCCGTCATCCTGTGCGCCCTCGGCCCCCTCGCCGGGGCCGCGCCCGCCCGCGCGCAGAGCGCCGGCTCCGCGGTGCGCTTCCGCACCAGCCTGGGTGACGTTGACGTGCAACTGCGCCCCGACGCGGCGCCGCGGACGGTGGCCAACTTCCTGAACTACGTGAACCGAGGCGCTTACAACGGCTCCTTCATCCACCGCGTCACCACGTTAGCGGATACCGGCATCGCCGTCGCGCAGGGGGGCGGCTTCACCTTCACCAACGCGAACGGGGTGGGGATGATCCCCACCGATCCGCCGGTGCCCAACGAGCCGAACCTGCCCAACGCCCGCGGCACCCTCGCCCTCGCCAAGAGCAACGACCCGAACAGCGGCACGGACCAGTGGTATTTCAACGACGCGGACAACTTCGCGCTGGACGACCCGGCCAACAACGGCGGCTACACCGTCTTCGGGCAGATCGTCGGCGATGCCGGGCTGGCCGTCCTGGACGCCATCGCCGCGGTGCCGACATACCATTTCGACAGCCCCTTCAACCAGATTCCGCTCGTCAATTACCAGGGTGCCAACGTGACGACGGACAACCTGGTCACGGTGTTCTCCGTCAGCCCGGTGACGTTGGCGGTCTCCTCGACGGTTTCCGTGGTCGGCAACCCGGCCCGCGGCGGCTTCGTGGTCAGCCGCCCCGGCGGCCTGGACGCGCCCGTCACCGTCTCCTACCACAACGGCGGCTCGGCCGCGCGGGGCGTGGACTACGAGACGTTCCCCGGCACCCTGACCCTGGCGGCCGGCCAGGGCGAGGCCGTCATCCCGGTGCGCCTGCTGCCCGGCGCGAACCGCAACCGCAAGGTCAAGGTGTTCCTGGACCCCGCGCCCAACGGGGAATACCAGATCGGCAAGGCCCAGAGCAAGGTGTTCCTCTCCGACCTGCCGTAGCGCGGCCGGGAAGGTAGGGCGGGTTATCCCTCACCCGCCGTCGTGGGGCGTGGCCGGCGTCGGGGTGCTCAAATGGGGCGTTCTCCCGCGACGGGTTGAGGATGACCCGCCCTACCTTCCCGCCGCGTCCGCCAAGGTAGCCGCCGCCGGGGTCGGTGTGGACGGTGGTGGCGGCTGGATCATCCCGGAAACCTTCCCCCCCTCCAACTTCAGGTGCGGCAGGGCGGCGACGGGCATGGGCGTGTTCTCGATGTAAACCCGCGCCCCGTTGCCCACGATGTCATACAGTGCCGCCACGTCCCGGCTGCCCATCCGCACGCAGCCGTAGCTCGCGGGCGTGCCGAGGCGGCGCTCCTCCGGCGTGCCGTGGATGTAGATGTAACGGTCAAAGGCGTGGCGGTTCTGCTCCTCCGTGCCCCGCAGCCAGAGGATGCGCGTGACGACGGGGTCGCGGCCGGGCGCGTCGGGCGCGAGCACCTCCCCCGTGGCCTCGCGGCCCTTGAACACCGCGCCGAGGGGCGCGCCGTCGCCGATCTTGCGCGCCACCTCCATCGCCCCGAGCGGCGTGCCGTTGCGCCCCGGCGCGTCCCCGAGGCCGAACTTGGAGGTGGACACCGGGTAGCTCGCCATCGGTTGCCCGCGGGTGAGGAGCACCATCCGCTGCTCGGGCACGGAGACGACCAGCTCGTGGTCGCGGTCCGCGCAGCCGGCGGCGGTCAACGCGGCCACGGCGGCGACGAGGACCGGGCGGAGCCGGCGGCGGCGGACGGTGGCAACGATGGGAGGCGGCGGGGAAACGTCGGCGGGGAAGGTTGGCACAAGCGCCCTCCGACACCCGCACGCCCGATTTGGTTCATCGTATGAGCGCCCAAACAACGAGATCCCAGGAGGACGACGCCAACGCGGAAACCTTCCGTGAGTTCAAGGCGGAACTGAACATGACCGCCGCCGAGTTGGAGAAGTGGCTGAAGACCGAGGAAAGCCGGTCCGTCGGCCAGAAAAAGTCCGGCAACGACGCCGACGAGAGCACCGGCCACGAGAGCGGCCGTAAGATCGTGGCCATCCTCCACAAAGAGCAGGCCGACCTGGGTGACGGGGACTTCACCCAGATGCACCGCGTCATCTCCTACGTCCGCCGCCACCGGGCGCAGGGGCCGGAGAAGGACGTGGAAACGTCGCCGTGGCGCTATTCGCTGATGAACTGGGGCTTCGACCCGTGCAAGAAGGGTTAGC
>CAXTFX010000142.1:0-9442 GCA_964243185.1 uncultured Chthoniobacterales bacterium | reverse complement strand
GTGGGCTCCCCGCGCCGCCGCGCCCCGCGACCAGTAACCCCCGCACGGCCCTGCCGCCCGCCGCGGCGGACCTGCTCCGCACCTTCGACCAAGCCCTGGCCGTCCTGCGCGACCCGGCCGTCAAGGACAAGCGGCCCGCCCTGGCGGCCCTGCGCGAGGCGCTGGACCGCGCGGGACGCAACCCCGCCGACGCCGCCGCGGCCATCGCCGCCGTGCGCGATTTCCTCGCCCGCGGGGAGGACGCCGCCACCGGCGAGCGTTTCCACGTCACCCAGGGCGGCGCGCTTTCCGAGGCCCCGACCCTGCGAACCCTGCTCATGGACCGGCTGGGCACCCTCTCCCTCACGGCTGGCACGGACGAAGCGCGGATCGTGGCGAACCAAACCCTCGCGAGCAAGGGTTCCGCCGACGAGTGGGCCCTGGCCCTGCGTAACCTCGCCTGGGCGGACCCCGACGGCTCCCGCGCCCTCCTCGCCGACAAGACGCGGGAGATGCTGGCCTACGAACCCTGGCGCAACGCCCCCTCCGGCGGGTTCATGGAGGCGTTTGACCTCGCGGCCTACTCCCGCGACGCCACGTTGCTGGGCGACTTCGCCCGGCTCTCGGCCGACGCCAACCCGCTGCGCCGCCCCGCGCTCGTCGGCGCCGACCGGCTCGCCGCGGAGGCCCCCCTGGGCGTAGCCAACTATCTCAACGCCAACCCCAACGTGTTGAACGACCGGCCCCTGGTGCGCGCGGATTACCTGGGCAAGCTCGACCTCGCCGACCCCGCCCAACGCGCCGCCGCCGAGACCTACCTCGACCGCCCGGACGTGGACACGGCCGAGAAGGTGAAGTTCCTCGGCCGCCTGGAGCAGCCTGCTTACTTCGCCTCCGACAGCCTGCTGACCCAGTCCGCGCCCAGTCCCAACGTCACCGGCCTGGGGCATCGCGCCACGGTCAACACCGTCGCCGGGGAGTGGCTGACGGGGAACCGTTTCCCGGTTTTGCAGGCGCCGTTGACCGAGTTGGTGGAGAACACGCGGCCGCCTGCGGCGGAATGACGAATGACGAAGAGAGTGGCAACGTCGCTCTTCACCCGTCAGCCATTCGGGCGTCATTCGTCATTCGTCATTCCGCCGCAGGCGGTCCCTTGAACCTCCCCCCCACTCTCCTCGCCCGCCTGGACCGTCTCGCGCTCCTGGCCCGGCGCCGGGCGTCGGCGGACACCTCGGCGCACCGGGCGGAACGGCGCGGGCGGCAGCACGGGAGCTCCCTCGAGTTCGCCGACCACCGGCCCTACACGCCGGGCGACGACCTCCGGCGGGTGGATTGGCCCATCGCCGGACGTTCCGAGCGGCTGTTCCTCAAACTGTTCGAGGAGGAGCGCGACCTGCCCGTTCACCTCCTCCTGGACGCCAGCGCGTCCATGCGCTGGCGGCCGGAGGAGGGGGGAGCGACGGACCGGCCCACGAAGTTCGACCTGGCCCGCGGCCTCGCCGCCGCGCTGGCCTACGTCGGATTGAACCGCCACGACCCCGTGGGGATCGCCGCGCTGGCCGGCGGCCGGCTGCTCGCCGCGGAGCTGGGCGTAGGACGGGGGCGAGGTCATTTCCACCGCGCGCTGGACTACCTGGGTCGGCTGGACCACGAACCCGGCGTGGATACCCGGACCGACCTGCGCGGCAGCCTGCGCGCCTTCGGGCAGCGGCGGGCGCGGCGGCGCGGGTTGGTGTTCGTCCTCAGCGACTTCTTCGATCCGGCCGGGGGGCACCTGGAAGGGGTGAACGCCCTGCTCCACGCTCGCTTCGAGGTCCGCTTGATCCAGGTGCTCGACCCGGCCGAACTCGACCCCGCCCTCAGCGGGGACTTCCGCCTGCACGACGTGGAAGCCGCGCGTTCCCCCCTGGAAGTCACCGCCGACGACGCGCTCCGGCGGGCTTACCGCCGGGAGTTCGACCGTTTCCAGAACACCCTCCGCGCCCACGGTCTCAAACGCGGCGTGGACCTGTTCGAGACCCGGACGGACGTGCCGGTGGAGGACGCCGTGCTCGGGCTGCTGAAGGCGGGGCTGCTGACGGCTTGAAGGCGCCCCCCTCGCCTCCCGCCCCGTCCTGTTCTACCCTTCCGCCGTGAAAACGCCCGCCCTCGCCGCCGCGCTCGCCTGCCTCGCCCTCGCCCCGGCCGCCCTCCGCGCCCAGGACGACACCACGTTCCCCGACGCCGTTTCCGCCGGGGACGCCACCCGCGCCAACAGCGACTCCGCCTACAGCAACATCGCCATCCTCACCCGCGTCCTCCAGCTCGTCCGCCAGGACTACGTGGACGAGAAGAAAACCGGCTACCGCGAGCTCACCGCCAACGCCCTGCGCGGCCTGCTCTCCGGCCTGGACCCGCACTCCCAATACATGGCCCCCGAGTCCTTCAAGGACATGCAGGAGGACACCAATTCCCGCTACGACGGCCTCGGGCTGACCATCTCCGCGAAGGACAACGGCACCCTCGTCATCGTTTCCGCCCTGGAGGACACCTCCGCCGGCAAGGCCGGGCTGATGACCGGCGACGAGATCCGCAAGATCAACGGCACCCCCACCGAGAAGCTCTCCCTCGCCGAATCCGCCGCCATGCTGAAGGTCAAGAACGGCGAAACCGTCACCCTGACCATCCTGCGCCCGTCCACCAAGGAGATCCGCGATTACACCCTCGTCCGCCAGGAAACCAAGGTGGACAGCGTGAGGGACCCGCGCCTCGTGGACGGCGCGCTCGCCGGCCCCTACAAGATCGGCTACGTCCGCCTCTTGCAGTTCAACCAACCCACGGCCGAGGACCTCGTCCGGCGCCTGGACGAGCTCGCCAAGCAGGGCATGGAGGCGCTCGTCCTCGATCTGCGTAACAACCCCGGCGGCCTGCTCAACTCCGCCGTAGACGTCTGCGCCCAGTTCGTCCCCGCCAACACCCTGGTCGTCCGCACCGCCGGCCGCACCCCCTCCGCCACGCGGGAATACAAGACCGGCGGCAACTTCAAACCCCGCCTGGACCTGCCCCTGGCCGTGCTGGTCAACGGCGGCTCCGCCAGCGGCGCGGAGATCGTCGCCGGCGCGCTCAAGGACCTGCGCCGGGCCGTCCTGGTGGGCGAGCGGACCTTCGGCAAGGGCAGCGTGCAGAGCGTCATGCAGCTCCCCGACGGCTCGGCTCTACGGTTAACGACGGCCCGTTACTACACGCCCTCCAACCAGGTCATCCACGAGCACGGCGTCGAGCCGACCATCCGCGCCGTGCTCACCCCCGAGCAGGAGCGCGCCCTGTTCGCCCGCCGCAACAATGCCCCGGCCGAAGGGGACAACAGCCCCGGCGCCGACGCCCAGCGCGACCCGCAGTTGGAACGCGCCATTGATGCCCTCAAGGGCATGGTGATCCTGCGGCAGCAGATGGCGGCGAACAAGAAGTGAAGGCCAGGTGTGGCGGGCAAACAGAGTTGGTTTAGTCCGCGGATTACGCAGGTATCCGCAGATTATCGGAAGGGGTTCAGACTTTCGCGGAAGGCGCTTCCTGCCTTGATCCACCTATAAAAATAATCTGCGATAATCCGCGTAATCTGCGGACAAAATCCACGTCAACGTCTCAACCCGCCCCGTAACCACGCACGCGCGTCAGCCAGCCGGGCAGCCAGCGGGATTCTCTCCGCTCGGGCGGGGCGTTGCGGACCCGCTCGGCCAACACCCGTGCGGCGCTGGCGGCGAACTCGCGCGTGGGGAATTTGCCATCGTCGCTCATTCCCTCCAAAACCTGGAGCAGGCCCCAGCCGCGGCCGGCGTAACGCTCGGTCGGCGACGTGCCCTCGCCCTTGAAGTTCACGTAATCCACCAAGGCATATACCCCGCCGGGCGCGGCGGCGACGCGCGCGAAACGCTCGCGCACGGCGGACCCACCCCCGGCGGCGGCCATTTTTCCCACGGCATCGGCCAGCCGGTCGGCGGAGAAACGGGCCTGGAGGGCGACGACCTCCGGCTTGGCGAGCAGCGCGCGCAGGCCGGCGAGCCGCTCGCCCGCACGGTCCGCCTCGAAGGCCGCCCGGTCCGGCCAGGGGCAATCGTGGCCGCGGACGCCCCGGAGCCATTCCGGCAGGGCGACGCCGCGGGCGCCCAGGAAAGTTAACAAACCGGGGAAGCTCTCCTCGAACGGACCGGACCCGCCGCGGGGATACCAGATGTGATGGTTGATGCCGAGGGAGGCGAAAGCTTCCCCGGTGTTCCAGGAGGTCAGCCCGGCGACGGTGCCCGCGCACTCGTTCTCCCAGATGCGCCGCCCGATGCGGGCCGCCTCGGCGTCCGAAACGCGGACGGTCTGGGCGGACGCGGGGGCGGGGACGGCGAGGAGGAAAACGAGGGCGGCGAGCAGGCGCATCGGGCGGAGATAACGCGGCCGGGGCGGAGCGTCCAGCGAGACCGCCCGACGCGCTGGAGGGAGGCAGGCCCTTGCCTCCCCGACGTTGCTTTTCCTTCGACCCCACCCTTTTGGCAAACGGTTCCGGGAAGTGTGCGCCGGCTGACCCGTGCGGGAGGCTTGGAAGGCAACGTCAGGGAGGCAAGGGCCTGCCTCCCTCCAGTGGCCGTTCAAGGCCGCGCCGGCGGGGGCGGCGGTCCCTCGCCCGGGCCGGGGGGCCGGAACCAGCGGCGGGCCCGCTGGCGGCGTTCGGCGATGAACCGTTCCAGCTCGGGCCGTTGCGTCTCGGAGAGCTCGGCGGCGATCTGGTTGTGGGTGCGGTCAATGATCCCGCGCGTCTCCCCGAAGGCGCGGCGCCGGGCGGCGCGGGCCTCCTCCGCGCCGGCCCGCACCAGGGGCGCGATCCGCTCGCGCTGGGCGGGGGTGAGGTGTAGCCGGCGGCCGAGCTGGTCGAGCACCGTCGCCGACCACCGCGCCGGGTCCACGTGGCGGCGGGCCCCCTCCTGCACGAACCGCAGCGCGCCCATGCCCCCGACCAACACGCCGCACAGGAAGATAGCGGTCAGGGCCAGCCCCACCTTCCAGCGCCGCGGGCCGGCGGCCAGAACCGGCGCGGCCGGGCCGGTCGGGCCGGCCGCGGGACCGGCACCCGCGGGGGGCGAGGGTTCGGGATCGGGCAGGGTGGTCATGGAGGCAGGGACGGGGTTCTCAAAAAGCGGCCGCCAGCTCCGCGACGGGGTCCGGCGGCAGCACGTCGTCCGGGGGCGTGTCGGCGAGCAGGAGCGGCAGGTTCCAGGTCAGCATCAGCCCCGCCATCGCCCCGGCCGCCGCCACGCCCCGCAGGCTCCAAGCCTCCCAGGGCAGCCCCCAGGCCAGCGCGGGCCGCGGGGTTGCCGCCGCCGCTGCCGACGCGCGGACCGCCCGCTGGCGGACGACGTGGGCGGCGAACCGCGCGTCGTCGGCCGGGTCTCCGGCGGGAACGTGCGCGGGGGCCGTGCGGGCGAGGGCGGTGAGGCGGAGCCAGGGGTCGGGGTGTTTCATACGGGTAAGCGAGGGGTGGAAGAAAGCTGGGCTTGGCCGGCCCGCTCGAGGCGCTCGAGGTGCTGGCGCAGCTTCCGCCGGGCGCGGAAGGCGCGGACCTTGACCAGGGAGGCGCCCCAGCCGGTGAGCGCGCAGACCTCGGCGACGGAGTGCTGCTGGAGGTCGAGCAGGGTGAGCACGGTGCGGTCGGCCGCCGGCAGGGTGGCGAGGAGTTGCTGGACCAGCTCCCGGGCGGCTTCCCCGCCCGTGCCGGCGACGCCCGTGGCGCTCTCGGCGGGGGTGTCAGCGTGGACGCGGTCCAGGACGCCGGCCTGTTCCTCGGAGAGGTCGGCCCAACGCAGCTCCGGCCGGCGGCCCTGGGCGCGGAGGGCATCCAGGCAGGTCGTCACCGCCAGGCGGGAGACCCAGTGAGCGAAGGGCTGCGGGCCCCGGTATTGGTCCAGGCGGGTGAACATTTTGATGAAAATCTCCTGTTGCAAATCCTCCTCCGCGACGCGCCGGGGCAGGTGGGCGCGGACGATGCGGGCCACCAGCGGGCGGAGGTGAACGACCAGGGCGCGGGCGGCGTCCTCGTCGTCCCGCCGCACGGCCGCCAGGCAGGCGCCCACGTCGAGGGTGCCCACCCCGGCCTCCCCCCCGGCGGGGGGCGCGGTGGGGATCGGCTCCAGCGAGGCGGCGGCGGGCATGAACGGACGGGGAAAGTTGACGCACCCCGGCAGGAGCGGTTACAGGGTTTCGCCCCGCCGGGAACGCTCGCCGGAATCGCGGGGCAAGGCAACCGGCCGCCGCCCTCGTCGGGGCGCACCCGTCATGGAACCGATCCACCCGCGCCGCCGCAGCCGTCGCCCCCGCCCCGATTCTTACCGGCGGGAGGGCTACCTGCGCCTGGTCGCCATCCTCGTGTCCCTCGGCCTGCTGCTGTTCACGGCCTACCTGGTGTGGACGCACCGGGGAGGGTAGCGGAAGGAGGCAGGATGCAGGGTGCAGGGTGCAGCCGCGGGGCGGCGACCGGAAGGTTAGCCCCAGGTGCAACCTGGGGTTCGCATGGGTTGGGTGGTTAAACCCTGACAGGGGTGAGCAGAAAGGGGGTGTCGTTCCCCAAGACCCCGGCGGCTTTTCCGGCCACCGCTACCGCGGTTCATCCGCTTTCTCTCCTTTCCCCCAGGTTGCACCTGGGGCTACTTTCCGGTCGCCGCTCCGCGGCTGCACCCTGCACCCTGCATCTTGCCTCTTGCCCCCTCCCCCATGCACCCTCCCGTTAAGAAAGTTGCCGTCGTCGGCGCCAGTGGTTACGCCGGGGAAGTGCTGCTCGACCTCCTGCGCGCCCATCCGGGCGTGGAGCTGGTCTGCCTGACCTCCCGGCAGTTCGCCGGCAAACGGCTGGCGGAGGTTTACCCACGGTTTGCGGAGGGGGGGAGCGGCGGTGGGCCCCGGCGCGAGCTGCCCGCGTTCGTGCCGCCGACGGCGGCGGCGGTCGTGGCGTCCGGGGCGGAGTTCGCCTTCCTGGCGCTGCCGCACGGGCTGGCGGCGGAGTTTGCCCGGCCGCTGCTGGCCGCCGGGGTTCGCGTCGTGGACCTGTCGGCGGACTTCCGGCTGCGGGACGCGGGCGTTTACGAGGAGTTCTACGGCCATGCCCACCCGGCGCCGGAGCTGCTGGCGGAGGCCGTCTATGGGATGCCCGAACTGCCCGGCCGACGGGCGCAGATCGCCGCCGCCCGGCTCGTCGCCGCGCCGGGGTGTTACCCGACCAGCATCACCTTGCCCTTGGCCCCGCTCCTGGCCGGGGGAATCATTGACCCGGACGCCATCCTCGTCACCAGCCTCTCGGGCGTGACCGGCGCCGGGCGCAAGGCGGCCGTGGACCTGCTGTTCGGCGAGGTCAACGAGAGCGTCAAAGCCTACGGCATCCCCAAACACCGGCACCTCTCGGAGATCGAGCAGGAGCTTGCCGGCGCGGCGGGGCGGCGGGTGACGATCAGCTTCACGCCCCACCTGCTGCCGGTGTCGCGCGGCATTCTGACGACCATTTACGTCTCGCCCGCGCGGGAACCCCGCGGTGGCACCGACTCCGGGCCGGGCGCGGTCGCGGCAGCCTGGCGCGCGGCCTACGGCGCCGAGCGCTTCGTGCGCCTGCGGCCCGCGGGCGGGCCGTTGCCGGAGCTGGCCCACGTGGTCCGCACCCCGTTCGTGGACCTCGCGGTTCGGCACGACCCGCGCACCGGGCGCTGGGTGCTCGTCTCGGCCGAGGATAACCTGCTCAAGGGCGCCAGCGGGCAGGCGGTCCAGTGTTTCAACCTGCTCGCCGGGTTCCCGGAGGAAGCGGGCCTGCTCTAGTTTTTCCTGGCCCGCCGCACCCGCAACGTCCCCGGCGGGCGCGAAGAATTTTGACCGGAAACGCGCTCGCTTCCGGGAGGTGCGGGTGGATACTCCGCCCGGATTTTTCCGAACCCGAGCGCGTCCTCCTTCCGGTCAATGGCAACCACTCCCGACGGCTCCCCCGCTCCCGTGCCCGGTGGGGTCACGGCTGCGACCGGCTTCCTGGCGGGGGCGACCTTCGCGGGCATCAAGCCGGGCAACAAGAAGAAGGCCGACCTCGCCGTGGTCTATTCCGAGGTCCCGGCGGTGGCCGCGGGGACGTTTACCACCAACAAGATCCAGGCCGCGCCGGTGAAGCTTTCCAAGGCGCACCTGCGCCTCGGGGACACCCGCGCCGTGGTCCTCAACAGCGGCAACGCGAACGCCTGCACCGGGCCGGCCGGGGCCGACCACGCCGCGCGCATGGCCCGGGCAACCGCCACGGCCCTCGGCGTGCGCGAGCGCCAGGTCCTCGTCTGCTCGACCGGGCGCATCGGGGTGGCGCTGCCCGTGGAGGTCGTCGAAACGGCCGCCCGCGTGTTCACGCCGCCCGGCGCCGGGGGCAAGGTCCTGGGCGCCGGCACCGCCGCGGGCAAGGCGGCGGCGCGCGCCATCATGACCTCGGACACGTTCCCCAAGGAGTTCGCCGTGCGCTGGCGCCGGGGCCGCGAGGACGACGCGCCGGAGGTGACCCTCGGCGGCATGGCCAAGGGCGCAGGGATGATCCGCCCGGACATGGCCACGATGCTCTGCGTGCTGACCACGGACGCGCCGGTGGGGAAAAAGCTGCTCCAGAAGAGCTTGCGCGCGGCGGTCGAGCAGTCTTTCAACCGCATCACGGTGGACGGCGACATGTCCACCAACGACACCGTCATCCTCCTGGCCAACGGCCTGGCCGGGGGCCAGCCCCTGTCGGAAAGCGCACGGGATTGGACCCACTTCCAGAACGCCCTCAACCTCGTCACGCGCAACCTGGCCCGGATGATCGTCGAGGACGGCGAGGGCGTGACCAAATTCGTGGAGGTGCGCGTCTCCGGCGCGGCCACCTTCGAGGACGCCCGGCGCGCGGCGGAGGCCATCGCCAACTCGGTCCTGGTGAAGTGCGCCTGGAACGGGGGCGATCCGAACTGGGGGCGCATCGTGGATGCCGTCGGCTACTCCGGGGCGGCCGTGCGCGAGGAGATGTTGGACGTCTTTTACAATGGCGTCGTGGCCGTCAAGCAGGGCATGGCCAGCCGCACGCCCGAGGCGAAGCTGGCGGAGATCGTCCGGGCGGAACGGTTTACGGTGCACGTCCACCTTCACCTCGGCGGGGAGGAATACGTCGTTTACACTACCGACCTGTCCACGGATTACGTCCGGTTGAACCGGGGGGAGTGAACGCGGCCCCGCGGGGGACATCCCCGCAACGCCAGGGGCACGATTCGGTTTAATCGTCCACCCATGCGCGCTGCCCTGCTCCTGCCCCTGGTTCCGTTGCTGACCATCGTCGCCGCGGTCCCCCCGTCCCACGCCGGTTGGGGTGGCCCGTCGCCGGCCGGAGCGGCCGGCGGGGGCGTGACGGTGAGCGCGGGAACGGGGGGGGTCGCCCCGGGGTTTGCGGGCGCCCGCGCGGCGGCCTCCG
>CAXTFX010000141.1:5176-9502 GCA_964243185.1 uncultured Chthoniobacterales bacterium | reverse complement strand
CCCCTTCACCGACAGGACGTGACCCTTCGCCTCCGCCGGCGTCTCCCCCGCGGCCATCGCCTGCCGGGCCTCGCGGATGAGCGCGGCGTAGGTCGCCGCCGGCCGGTCGCCAGCGGGGTCGGCCTCCTGCCGCTCGGTGCCGCGGGCGTAGTCAATGGAATACAGACCGAAGCGCGGGGAGAACGTGCCCCACTCGTAGTTATCGAAGAGCGACCAGTGCAGGTAGCCGAGCAGCGGCACCCCGGCGCGCAGGCACCGCGTGATCTCCGCGACGTGCTGGCGCAGGAACTCCGAGCGCGTCAGCCCGTCGGGCCGGGGCGTGCCCGCCGCGCTGTCGAAGGGCCGGCGCAGGGCGCAGCCGTTCTCGGCGATGAGCACGGGCAGGCCGCCGAGGTCCTCCGAGTAGTGCCGGCAGAAGAACTCCAGCCCCGCGGGCAACACCCGCCAATCCCACCACTTGCTCGTCACCGTGTTCATCATCCAGTCGCGAAAGCCCGGGAACTTGCCCTCCAGGTCCCGCCAGCGCGGCAGGCGGAACAGGTGCGCGACGAACGGGTCGTAGTAGTCCAGCGCGATGAAATCCAGCGTCCGCGGGCGCGGGGAACTTTCCACGGCGTCGAGCAGCAGGTCGCGGTCCCGGGCGCGGAAGAACGCCCGGCGTAACAGGTTGCCGATGAGCCGGCGCGCCCAGAACCCGAAAAAATACGGCAGGTCGCGCCGCATCGGCAGCCGCGCCCGCCGGCGGGCCGCGCGGAACTCCAGCGCCTTGGCCTTGAGATACGGCAGGACCTCCCCGCGGGGCACGCCGCGCGAGCGCAGCATGAGCAGGTCCAGCAGCACCTTGTCACCCCAATACAGGTCCGAGCAGAAGGTGTTGAGGGTGACCTTCGGCTCCGGCCAGCCGTGGGCCTCGTAAACGTCGTGCACCGCGTCGTAGGCGGCGACGTGCGCGCGCAGCAGCCCGGCGGAGGCCTCGACCAGCGGGGTGAACCCGTGCGGGGAACGGGGGCCGGCGGGGAACAAGCGGCCGAAATACGTGTTGAGCACGAGCATGTTCGGCTCGTTCACCGTGATCCAGTAACGCACCGGCGCGACGCCGTGCCGCTCCACCAGCGCCCGGTTGACGTGCTGGACGGTCGCGCGGACGTAGGTCTCGAAGTGCCGCACTGCCGCGTCCGCCTCCCCCGGCAGCCACGGGTCCGTGCCGAGCCAGGCGGGGTGCGTGAAATGGTGCAGGGTCACGACGGGTTCCAGCCCGGCCCGGCGCGTGCCGGCGATGATCTCGGCGTAGCGGTCCAGGGCCGCGAGGTCGAAGGGCGGGGGCGTGACCGCCCCGGCGCCGTGGTCGTCCTCGGCCGCGGACGGCTGGACCCGCGCCCACTCGATGCCCAGGCGGAAAGCGTTCAGCCCCAGCGCGCGGCAGCGTTCGAGATCCTCCTCCCAGCGGCTCCAGAAATCCGCGGCGCGCCCGGAGACGGCCGCGTGGCCAGCGCGCTCGTGCGCGCCCCAGTTATTCTGCGGCTGACCGGGACCGTTGAGGCCGCCCTCGGACTGGTAGGCGCTCGTGGCGACGCCCCAAAGGAAATCAGGCATAAGATTCTTCAAGATTCGAGCCGCCAAAACGCCCACCAGCCAAAACGGCCGGAGCCCGCAGAGGACGGGCAAGGGCGGGCCGGTTTTTCCTTCTACCTTCGGTCTTGCTGGCATCTTGGCGGTTTGAATCTTGCACCTTTTCCCCGTCCGCCCCCCGGCCTCGCGCCGAACCCAACTGGCGCATGAGCACCCTCACCGACCCCCGCGAACGCTTCCCCAAACCCCCGTTCAAGAGGGAAACCGACCGGCCCACCCCCGGCGAGGAGTCGGCGATGCGGACGAAGCCGGACTGCGGCGAAACGTCTCACCAGGGTTCCGGCAAACTTGCAGGCGCCGCTGCTCTCCGCACGGTCGGCGGCATCCTCGCCTGAATTTTTCTCCACCCTTTATGGACCCCGCCAACCCCCACGACCTGCGCCCGGACGACCAGCCGGTGCTCGAAACCATCCGCATCGCCATCTCCGGCCAACACGACAAAGCCGACGCCAAACGGGTCGAAGACGCCTTGCGCGCCACGGAGGGCGTCAGCGACGTGAAACTCCACCTGGGAGAAGGCGTCGTGGAAGTCACCTTCGACGCCCGGCACGTTCACATTGACGCCCTGCACGACGCCGTGCTGAAGTCCGGCCACCAGGCCGCGCCGGTGCCGGACACGGGGTTCTGAGTCCCCTGCGGGTGGAACTACCGGCTCTCCTCCCAGCGGAAAAACCACACCGCTGCCAGCGATAGCCCGATCACCCAGGCCCCGAGCGCCAGGGCGTTGGTCTGGAGCGTGTGCTGGGGCGTGTCCCCGACCATCACCTGCCGCAGGGCGTCGGCGAGGTAGTTCAACGGCACCAACGGGATCACGAAGCGGTCCAGCCAGACCGGCAGGTGGTTCACCGGGAAGAACACGCCGGACAACAGCAGCATCGGGATGTTGATCACGTTGGCCGCCGCGATGGCGCTCTCCTCGTTCTTGGCCACGGCCGCCATGAAGAAGCCCAGCGCCAGGAACATCAGCGTCCCCAGCAGCAGCCACGCCGCCACCGACCACCAGGAGCCGACGACCTTCACCTTGAAGAGGAACAGCCCGATGAGCAGGATCAGCGCGGTCTGGAGCACGGCGATGGTCAGCCGCAGCGCCACGTAGGCGACCAGCAGCGTGGACCGCCGCAGGGGGGTCGCCCCGAGCCGTTTCAGGACCCCGCCGACGCGCAGGGCGATCAACGGTTGCGCGGTGGCGAACAGCCCGAGCTGCATCAGGCTCATGGCTAGGATGCCGGGCAGGAGCCGGTCAATGGTGCGGAGGTCCCGCGCGTTGGTGTCCACCCGCTTGAGGTTTAGCACCTGCACGTGGCCCGTGACGCGGGCGTCCAGCGCGTCGCGCACGCCGGCCCTCGCCCCCTCGAGGACCGGGATGAGCGTCTGGCGGCCGGGGTCAATGTGCATCTCCACCTCCACCGACTGCCCCGCGCCGGCGGTGGCGGTCAGACCTGCGGGGATGACCACCACGGCGTCAAGCTGGCCGGCGCGCTGGCGTTCCAGCAGCACCGCCCGCGTCCCGCGCTCGGTGCTCAGGCTGGAGAACGGGTTCGCGTCCGTGTCCGCGCTGGCGACCGTGCCCGTAGCCTGGCCGCTGGCGCCGGCCTCCCGGAGCTTCTCGATGGCACCGGCGATGCCCTCCCCGATGGGTCCGTCGTCCTCCAGGGCGATGCCGATCTTGGCGTCCTGCTTGTCCTGATTGGTGAAGACCAGGCCGAAGATGACGATGAAAAACACCGGGAACGCCACCGTCAGCCCGAGGGCGCGGCGGTTGGAGAGGAACTCGGTGAGGTTGGCCCGGTAAAGTTCTAAGAGCGCGCGCATCGGTGGAAAACATTACTCCCGCAAGTGCTTGCCGGTGAGCTTCAAAAACACGTCCTCCAAGGTCGCGGAATGGATGCTCAACCCGCGCATCTCCGCGCCGATCTCCCGGGCGTGGGCGATGAGCGCGGCGGCCGTGTCGGCGACGTTGGCGGAGAACAGCGTCGTCTGCCCGTTGCGCTGGAGGCAGGAGTCCACGGCGGGCAACCGTTCCAGGATTGCCGGGAGGAGCCGGGCGTCGTCCTGGAATTCCACGCTGGCGCGCTCGAAGTGCTCCGCGATCAGCCCGGACGGGGTGCCGCGGGCGATGATCCGGCCGTGGTCAATGATGACCAACTGGTCGCAGAGCTGCTCGGCTTCCTCCAGGTAGTGCGTCGTCAGGAGCACCGTTTTCCCCTCCGCGCGGAGCCGGAAGATGATGTCCCACAGCGAGCGGCGCGCCTGCGGGTCGAGCCCCGTGGTCGGCTCGTCCAGGAACACGACGGCCGGGTCGTTCACCAGGGCCACGGCGATGGCCAGCCGCTGGCGCTGGCCGCCCGAGAGGGCCACGGAGGGCGCGTCCGCCTTTTCCTCCAGGTTCACCCAGGCGATGAGCTGGTCGGGGGGCAGGCTCCGCGGGAAAAACGACCCGAACAGCCGCAGGAGCCGGCGGGGGGATAGCTGTTTGAAGAACGAGGTGTTCTGGAGTTGGACGCCGATGCGCTCTTTGACCTTGTGCGACTGGCGCACGGCGTCGAGCCCCAGGAGGGTGATGCGCCCGGAGTCCGGCACGCGCAGGCCCTCGATCATCTCGATGGTCGTGCTCTTGCCCGCCCCGTTCGGCCCGAGCAGCCCGAAGACCTGTCCCGGCGGCACGGTGAACGAGATCCCGTCCACGGCGCGGAGGGC
>CAXTFX010000141.1:0-5076 GCA_964243185.1 uncultured Chthoniobacterales bacterium | reverse complement strand
GGCCGCCGAGCTTCTCGATGAGCTTGAGCGCCGCCGCCGCCGTGCCGCCGGTGGCCAGCAGGTCGTCAATGAGCACTACCTTGTCACCGGGCTGGAGGGCGTCGGCGTGCATCTCCACGGTCGCCTCGCCGTATTCGAGCGTGTAGGCGAAAGCCTCGGTCTTGCCGGGGAGCTTGCCCTGCTTACGCACGGGGATGAAACCGATTCCCAGGGCGTAGGCCGTCGCCGCGCCGAAGAGGAAGCCTCGGGCGTCAATGCCAACGATCTTATCCGGGCGTTCCCCTCCCGGCAGGGCGCGGCAGTGGGCGCAGAAACCATCCACGGCCCGGCGCAGGCCGTCGGCGTCCGCGAGGAGCGGCATGATGTCCTTGAAGAGGATGCCGGGTTTGGGAAAATCCGGCACGTCGCGCACGAGGCGATCGAGCGGGGCGGGGGCGAAGCCGGCAGGCGGCGGGAGGATCGGCGGCATGGCGGGAGCGGCGGGGGGCCGGAAGGGTAGGGGGGGAACGACAAATGACGAATGACAAATGACGAATGACGAAGAAAACCCGGATCCTGATTCCGAAGCTTTCTTTCGTTCCCTGGTCATTCCTTTGTCATTCGTCATTTGTCATTCGTCATTTGTCGTTCCCAGGCCGCCACCTTCCGGGCCAGCAGCCGGGTGAAGAGCACCGCGCCCTCTTCGTCCAGGTGCTCCCCGTCGGCGCGCACCTCCGGGCGGTAGAGCTCCGGGTAACGGTCCGGGTCGTTGAAAACGAACGCGGGCGCGCCGCCGAGGTTCCCGCCGCGGGCCAGCGCGCGCAGGCCGTCGTCCGGCCGGATCACGGGGGGGAGGAACAGGAACGTTTCCACGCCCCGCGCGCGCAGGGCGGCCACCCGGCGGGGAAGCTCGCGGCGCAGGAGCAGGTTTACCGGCTCCGTCTGCCCCCACGCGGAGGCGGGCGGCGGCGCGCGCAGGGCGGCGAGGGCGCGCTCGTAACCCGCCGGGTCGGCGAGAAAGCGCCGGGAAGCGGGCTCGGTGGCTTTTGCCGCCTTGGGCGTGGGCGCGAAGCCGTCGCCGTCCGTCCCGAGTCCCGCCGTGCCGACGAGGTCCGGCGAACGGGAGCCGTCGGGCACCAGCCAGGCGTCGCGCACCTCGCCCACGTGGGTAAAACACCGCCCGGCGGCCAGCGAGTGGTCGAAGAACCACCCCGCTTTGCGCCACGGCCAGTCAAAGGCGCACACGATGGCCGCGAGCATCCACCCCGCCGCGCCGGGCCGGTGCCACGCCGTCACCCGCCGGGTGTCGCGCTCGCCGGGTTCCGCGAAGGCCGGGATGACGTTGGCCAGCTCTAGGACGACGCGCCGCAGCCGGGGCAGCCGCAGGTCCAGGGCGCGGTCGAGGAATTGGAAACTCTCCGGCGGCCGCATGGCGGAGACGCCCAGGTTGAACGCGCGGCAGGGCCGGCCGGCGGCGCGCAACTCCGCGTCGAACACCCGCGGGGACAGGTGGTTGTAAACCCGGCTGGAGCCCACGAAGAGCGTGTCCACCTCCTCCCGCCGCGCGGCGAGCACGGCCAGCTTGTCGCTGACGATGGGAACGTCCGGGTAGGGGCCGAACCACCGGTCGCCCAACCCGTGACAGAGCGTCAGGCCGCCGAGGAAGGCTCCCACCACCCACCCCGCGCGCCGCCCACGCCGGGGGCGTCGGCGCGGCGGGGGAGCGGGCGGCACGGCGGGCATGGACCCGCAGGGTGGCGCGGCGGACCGGCCGCGGTCAAGCCCTGGTGAAATCCGCCGTTCCCGGGGTGAAAAGGACCGCGGCACGCGCGTCGCCTGGTGCAGCCGAAGTTTTAAGTGGATGGTATAGAAGCTTTTAGATGCGACCCGCAGGCGACTTGGCACCCGTCGTGCTACCCTGTCGGTTCTTCGTCCAAGAAATTGGCTTGCTCCGAGCCGGGCGCGCCTTTTTGGTGGATGCCCGTTGTGACCCACGCTTCCGTGTCTATGGCCCTCGCCAACCCGCCGCCCGCCGCCGCCGCCCCCGTCCCCGTCATCCCGTCCGCGCCCGCCCCCGTCCGCAAGCGTCGCCGGCGCCGCTGGCCGTGGGTGCTGCTCGTCCTGGCATTGCTCGGCGCGGGGGGGTGGACGGCGGCCCGCAAAAAGGAGAAGCCCGTCCAGGTCACGGTGGACAAGGCCATCAAGAAAACCATCGTCCAGCTCGTCTCCGCCACGGGGAAGGTCCAGCCCGAGGTCGAGGTGAAAATCTCCCCGGAGGTCGCCGGCGAGATCATCGAGTTGCCCGTCAAGGACGGCCAGACGGTGAAGAAGGGCGACCTGCTCATCCGCATCCGCCCGGACAACTACAAAGCCCAGGTGGCCCAGCAGGAAGCCGCCATTGCCTCCGCCAAGGCCATGAGCGTCCAGGGCCGGGCGCAGATGGACAAGGCGACGGCCGACCTGAAGCGCTACGAGGGGTTGTTCCGGGGAAAAGTCATCAACGAGAGCGATTTCCTCGTTTACCAGACCGCCGCGCAGACCACGGACGCCACTTACAAGGCCAGCCTCGCGCAGATCGAGCAGGCCGAGAGCGCGCTGAACGTTTCCCGCGACCTGCTCCAGAAGACGGCCATCTTCTCGCCCATTGACGGCATCGTCTCCCTCCTGAGCGTCAAGCTCGGCGAGCGCGTGGTCGCCACCGGCCAGTTCCAGGGCACGGAGGTCATGCGCGTGGCCGACCTGTCCCACATGGAGGCGCGCGTCAACGTCAACGAGAACGACGTGGTCAACGTCAAACTCAACGACCAGGCCAACATCGTCGTGGACGCCTATTCCGGGAAACCGTTCCGCGGCACCGTTTACCAGATCGCCAACACCGCCGTGACGACCGGGGCGAACACGCAGGAGGAAGTCACCAACTTCGAGGTGCGAATCCGCATCGCGGACCCCGGCGACCGGCTCCGACCCGGCATGAGCGCGACGGCCGACGTGGAAACCGCGACGGTGCAGAACGTGGTCGTCGTGCCCATCCAGGCCGTGACCGTCCGGGTCCCCGGCGACAAGCTCTCCCCCGACGAACGCGAAAAGATCAAGCAGCGCAACAGTTCGGGCGACGACTCCGAGGTCGAGCTCAACAAGGGCAAACAGGCCGCCGGGGAGAAGATCGCCAAGGCGAAGCAGCACCGGGTGGTCTTCGTGAAAACCAACGACACGGTCCGGCAGCGGGAGGTGGAAACGGGCCTGGCCGACAACACGGACATCGAGATCAAGAGCGGCGTGCAGCCCGGCGACGAGATCGTCTCCGGCCCGTATCGCGCCATTTCCCGGCTGCTCAAGGACGGCGCCAAGGTGATGCTGGAGCGCGCCGGGCAACTGTAAGGGGGTTAAGGTTCACCGATGCCATGACCGCCGCCACCGCGCCCGCTCCCCCCGCCGCCCCGCGCGTCATGCGCCCGCCCGGCCCCCTGGTCATCGAGATCGAGGACGTCACGCGCGTTTACCAGATGGGCGACGAGACCATCCACGCCCTGCGCGGCGTGAGCCTCCAGATTCACCGCAACGAATACCTCGCCATCATGGGGCCGTCCGGCTCGGGCAAGAGCACCATGATGAACATGCTCGGCTGCCTGGACACGCCCAGCTCCGGGCGTTACGAGTTCGCCGGCCGGAACGTCGCCACGATGGATGACGACGAGCTGGCCGCCATCCGCAACAAGGAGATCGGCTTCGTCTTCCAGACCTTCAACCTCCTGCCCCGCAGTGATTCCCTGGCCAACGTCGAGCTGCCGCTCATCTACGCCGGGATGCGCGCCGACGAGCGCCGGGAGCGGGCCATCCGCACGCTGATCAACGTCGGCCTCGAAAACCGGATGCACCACCGGCCCAACGAGCTTTCCGGCGGCCAGCGCCAGCGCGTCGCCATCGCCCGGGCGTTGGTCAACGACCCGAGCATCATCCTGGCCGACGAGCCGACGGGCAACCTGGACTCCAAGACCGGCGAGGAGATCATGGCGCTGTTCGAGGACCTCTACGCGCAGGGCAACACCATCATCGTCGTCACCCACGAGCCGGACATCGCCGAGCACGCCCGCCGCGTCGTCCGCCTGCGCGACGGGCTGATCGAGAGCGACGGGCCGACCGCGGGCGCGGGACGGGTGCACCATTGAGGGTGCTGGAGGGGCGCGCTGGCTCCCGTCGTGCCCGCCGTTTTCGGTAACGGCGCCCTTGGCGATGATCGGCGGGCACGACGGGAGCCAGCGCGCCCCTCCAGCACCCAAAGGAGTTATCAGACAGCGTCTCAACCTGCCGCTCCCCGCCGTTGCTCCCCCCGGCGGATTGGGTTAACTTCCCTCCCGCCGCGCCTCCTCGCGGCGGCAAAAGGAGGCACCCATGCATCAGCCCGACTGGTCCGCCCTGCGGCGCGACTTTCCCATCCTCGACCAGACCGTCCACGGGCACCCGCTGGTCTATCTCGACAGCGCCGCCAGCGCCCAGCGCCCGCGCGCCGTCCTCGACGCGATGACGCGCTACTACGAGCACGATCACGCCAACGTCCACCGCGGCATCCACGAGTTGAGCAACCGCGCCACCGCCGCCTACGAGGCCGCCCGCGCCCGCGCCGCCCGGTTCCTGAACGCCGCCACGCCCGAGGAGATCGTCTTTACCCGCGGCACGACGGAATCTATCAACCTCGTCGCCACCGCCTGGGGCGGGCGACACGTCAAAGCGGGCGACGTGATCCTGTTAACGGAGCTGGAGCACCACGCCAACCTCATCCCCTGGCAGGAACTCGCCCACCGCACCGGCGCGACGCTCCGCTACGTCCCCGTCACCGGCGACGAGGGCCGGCTCGACCTCGCCCGGCTGGACGAACTGCTCACCCCCGAGGTGAAGGTCTTCGCCTTCACGCACATCTCCAACACGATGGGCACCATCAACCCTGCCGCGGAGCTGTGCCGCCGCGCGCGGGAGGTCGGCGCCGTGACGCTGGTGGACGCCGCCCAATCCGCCGGCCATTACCTGGTGGACGTGCAGGAACTCGGGTGCGATTTCCTCGTCTTCTCCGGCCACAAGGTCCTCGGTCCGACCGGCATCGGC
>CAXTFX010000140.1:0-9518 GCA_964243185.1 uncultured Chthoniobacterales bacterium | reverse complement strand
CGGCCAGCGAGGGCCACGGCGCCCCGCCGGGGCGGCGCGACCTGCCCGCGCTCCGGGCGTTTTGCCCGCCACGTGGAGTCACACCCCTACGAACCGCCCCAACCGGGGCCGCCCGGCGCGCTGGCGCGCCGCGGCGGACCTGCCCCCGGCCAGCGTGCGCTTCGACAAAGCCCTACGACCCCGGGGCGCGCTTCGGCAGCAAGCAGGTGCAGAGCTGGCTAGAGCTACAAGGTCCACCTCCCCGAAGCCTGCGGAGGAGCCGAGGCGCACCTCGTCACCCACGTCGAGACCACCCCGGCCACGCGGCCCGACGTCGTCACGGCCGGCGTGGTCCACCAAGCGTTGTGCGCCAAGGGTTTGCTGCCCGGCGAGCACTTGGTAGCAGCGGTCGGCGCCGGGGACGTTCTGCCGCCAGCACCATCCGCGCGCCCGACCCATCCCTCAGCCCCCAGCAGCAGGAGGCCGAGCGGGTGGCGGCCAACTTTCGCGCCTGGCAGGAAGCCGAGGAAGCCGAGCATCGTCGGCTGGCCGACCTGGCGGCCAAGAACGAGCGGGCCATCGCCAAGAAGGAGGCGGCCGACCAGCGCCGCTTTGAGAAGATGAAGGACCGCGCCGACTGGGAAGCGCGCCGGCGCGAGCGCCACAAATATCTTTACTGCCATCACGATGGCGTAAATGCACAGGACCCAACTGGCAACGCCGAGTTTAGCCTGTCCGGCATGGCTGCTGTTACTAACTTCGCGGCAAACATGGGACTGAGGATACTGATTAATGAATTAATATTTTTATTATCGAAGCTGTCCCGGGCAGCTCGATATATGTAGGTAGCGGCGTTGCTCTGGGAACGGCTGCTGGGATCGAGGCATTGCCGGAGGTAGCTGGTGGGTTGCCGTTCTTACTTAGAATAGCTAACGCTCTTGGCCGAGAGAACAAAATCGGTGCTCAGGCAGTGTTGAAACCGGCTCTCGCTGGAACAGGCAATCAAGCACACCATATTCTCCAAAACAAAGCCTTCGAGAGTTTGATACCTGAAACCGAGGGAATTTGCGTCGAGCTATCAGGTTCGATTGCACAAGCGGGTTCTCAGCACAACGTAGTTCACAAGTTCATGGAGACGTGGTGGAATTTCCCCATGCCCGCCCCCATGCCCGCCCGCCCGTGTCCTCGCAGTCCAAGCTGCTGCCCTTCTAGGACCCGGCGTTCCCCTGGGACACCTTCGAGGAGTTCTTCTGCGACTTCCTCGCCGCCGGTCCCCGGCTCGCCGTCGAGGAACAGGGTCAACGGGTCGAGCGGCGGGTCATCTCCGCCCGGCCCTACGGCCGCAAGGGCGACGAGCAGCACGGCATTGACATCCGCGCCGGGATGGAGGGCGGCGAGGTGTGGGCCTTCCGGTGCAAGCACTACCGGCAGTGGGGACTGGCCGATACCCGGGAGACAATCGCGGCCTGCACCTACCCGGCCGCGCGCAAGTTCCTGCTCGTCACCCGGCCGGTGTCAGAGGAGTGCTTCGAGGAGGTCGCCAGGCACCCGGACTGGACGTTGTGGGACGCCCGCGACGTCTCCCGCCACTTCCTGGCTTGCCTGCCCGCGGCGGAGGTCGTCCGGCTGCTCCACCTCCATTTCGGCCCCGGTTGGGCGGAGAGGTTGCTGGGCCTGCCCGGCCACGGGCCGCTGACCAGCGCCGGGGCGAGGTTCGCCTCGTCCCGGGCCGCCGGGAGCGAAGGCTTCGCGGCGCGTCATCCCGACGTGACCCGGCGCTTCCTCTCCGACCGACCCGGCGGCTTCGGCCCGGCCCTGGCCACGTTGGCGTTGCGCCTGTCCACCGCCCCTGAGCCGGAAAACCCCTTCGTGCGCCGTTCGGAGTTCAACTCCAGCGCGCACGTTCTCGACGCCCTGCCGGGCCTGCTCAAGCCCCTGGCCGAGCGCAACCCCGAGCACTTCGGCGCCTGCCTGGACCTGCTCTGGCCCCTCGGCCGCGACCGCCCCCAGCCCGCCTCCGGCACGCGCAATCACCCGATCACGGTCCTCGGGGAGATCGCCAGCTTCCAGCCCTGGAAGGACGTGCGGGTGCCGCAGGAGGTGCTGGCCTGGGCCGAACGGCTGACGCGCGGCAACGATTGGGTGAGTCGGCCCTGCCGGATGGGTTGGCTCCTGAGCGGGATGCTCGGCCCCTCGCTGGCCACGAGCATGACGGAAACCTGGCAGTCGGGGGGAACCGTCTCTTGACGCTCGCTCCTGGTGCGTCTGGAACGCACGGCGCCCCTGCGCGAAGGGGTGCGCCCTCTGCCGCGAGCTGCTGGCCCGCGGCGATGTGGGTCTGGCGCTGGCCGTCCTCCCCACGTTGGAGAAAGCGATGGAACGGGCCTACCTGAGGAGCGGAGCCATTCCACCCCCGGAGTGGGAGGTCGGCCGGCTGGAGGGCGCCGGCGCGCCCTCGCCGTGCGGGACGAGATGCTGGCGCGGTATGATGAACCCATCTTCCACCACCAGGTCCGGCAGGCGCTCCCGCGCCATGTGCGCTACCCCGACGGCGGGGGGTTCCAGGCCGCCGGCCGGGAAGTGCTCGGGCGGGTGATGGACACGCTGGGGTTGCGCGCGCTGCGGGCCGCCTTCGGCGAATCCCACACGGAGTTCGACCGGCCGGGCGTCGAGGCCCAAACCTGGTTCGGGCGCGGTGGGTGTCGGGACCACGAGCCGGCGGGCCAGCGCGGAGTCTCCTGTGAATGGGAGTCGTCAGGGTTGAGCAGTTCCGAGAAGCCGTCCTGCCGCGGAGCGGTGAGGCGGATTTTCACCCCCCGAAGAGCAGACCCAGATAGGCCTCGAACACCACGGCGATATCCAGCGCATCCGTCTGTCCGTAGAGGTTGTTCCACAGCGCCGTGAGCACGGCCGGGGCCACGAGCAGCATGGGATGGGCGGCCAGGGCATTCGAGCGGAGTTCGCCGCGCCGCGCCGCCCGACGGGCGTAAACGCGCACGAGCCGCAGCACGGGCGTGATCACCGCCCGACGGTAAACGGTCGCCAGTTCCGGCAGGCGCGGCCCCTCGGCCGCGATGAGGCGCAGCACCCCGAAGCGGCCGCTGGCCTGTAACTCGCGCAGGAGCGGCAGCACGGCACGCCGCAGAAAATCGCCCGTGCCCTCGTCGGGCCGCGGCCGCCGGGGGCGGGGCCGGCCGCCAGCGCCCGGGTGCATCGCCCCGCGCAGAACCTCCTCGAACAGGGCCGCCTTGTCGGCGAAGTGCAGGTAGATCGTGCCCTTGGCCAGACCCGCGCGTGCGGCCACGTCGCTCATGCGGGCGGCCGCGTAGCCCTGTTCCAGGAAGACGGTGAGCGCCGCGGCGGCCAAGGCCTGCCGGGTGGCCGCCGTCTTGGTCGGGCTACGTCCGCGCGGGCGCTTGACCGGCTTTGCGGGGCCGCTTTCCCCGGGTGGCGACGGAGATTTTTGGTCCAAGTGTGACTTTCTAGTCATTTTTGTTGACAACAATGACCGGCGGGTCACAATAGCACCGAAATGAACGGTGACACCTCCTCGGCGGCTCACCCCCAAGACTTCGATTGCGAGGTGCTCGTGGTGGGCGCCGGCCCGACCGGGCTCATGGCGGCAACCTTGCTCAAGCGTTGCGGCGTCCATGTCCGCATCGTGGACGAGCGCGCCGAGGCCTCGCGCGAGTCGCGCGCCTTCGCCATCCAGGCCCGCACCCTCGAACTCTTCCTGAGCCTCGGGATCGCCGACACCTTTCTCGAACGGGGCGTCATCAACCCCGGCATCGAGTTCTACGTCGGCGGCAAGCACGTCGGCGGGCTCAACTACGACCTGGCGGACTCACCCGACACGCCCTACCGCTTCATGTTCCTGCTCCCGCAGTCGCAGACGGAGGCGATCCTGGTTGACGACCTCGCCCGCCAAGGCATCGCGATCGAGCGCGGGGTCAAGGTCGCCGGCCTGGAACAGGACGAGGCGGGGGTGGTCGCGCGTGGCACGGCCGCCGACGGGCGCGAGGTGGCCCTCCGCAGCCGCTACGCCGTCGGCGCGGACGGCGCCCACAGCGTCGTGCGCAAGGCCTTGGGGCTCTCCTTCGAGGGAGCACCCTACGCCCAGACCTTCCTGCTGGCGGACTGCCGCGTGGAGTGGCCGCTCGACCACGCCCGTTTCCGCGTCTTCATGCACGGGGACTCCATCGGCCTCTTTCTGCCGCTCCACGGCGCCGCCTGCTCGCGCGTCATGGCGACCGACCACAGCGGCAAGGCTGACGCCGGCGGGGAGGCAGCCACACGGATGGACCTACCCGAACTCCAGGCGGCCATGCGGCAGGCGACCGGGATGGCCCTCACCCTCACCGACCCCGTCTGGGCCACGCGCTACCGGGTCCACCACCGCGGCGTTGACCGCTACGGCGAGGGCCGGGTCTTCGTGGCCGGCGACGCCGCGCACATCCACTCCCCGGCCGGCGGCCAGGGTATGAACACGGGTCTGCAGGACGCCGCCAACCTCGCTTGGAAGCTCGCCGCCGTGCTCCGCGGCGGGGCGGCGGCCGACCTGCTGGACACCTACGACACCGAGCGCCGGCCCGTGGGCGCGCAGGTGGTGGCCACCTCCGACCGGATGTTCTCCGCCGCGGCGGGCAAACGGGGCTGGGAGGCCACGGTGCGCGACTGGATCGCCGGACCGGCCTCGGCCGCGATCTCGCACCTCAAGCCCGTCCAGCAAAAGGCGTTTCGGACCCTTTCCGAAATTGATCTTCGCTACGGGTCCGGCCCTTACCTGGAGGACGCCGCACCCGTGCTCGGCGATAACGGGCCGGGGGTCGGTCAGCGCGCGCCCAACGCCGCGCTCGCCCGGCACCGGGACGTCTTCGACCTGATGGCCGGCTATAACTTTACCGTGCTGGCGCTCTCGCGTAAGCCTCTGGAGCGCGAGGCGGCGCACCGCGCCGCGGACGCGCTTGACGCTCTCTCCGCCGATGGGCTGAAGGCTCACCTCGTCAGCCGACTGGCGGTCGGCCGTGACCCGCGCGTGGAGTTCGCCTCCTCCTCCGAGGTCTTTGAGGCCTACGGGTTGAAGGACCCCGACGCGCAAGCCATCTACCTCGTGCGCCCCGACGGTTACGTCGCATGGCGTGGGGACGGCCTCGACTCCGACGGCTGCCGCCGGTTCCTCACCCGCTTCGGCTTCGGGGGGCAATCTCAGGGTTAAGCCCCCAGCGTCTCTACGTGACCACCACCATGACCCACGAATACCTCCTCTGGGTGGCGCTGATCGCCTACGGCTTCCACATGATCGAGGAGACCGTCTATGACTGGCACGGCTGGGTGCGCCGCGTCCTCAAGCTGCAGGCCGAGTGGCCCGAGTTCTACCTGGTCAACGCCGTGGTCATCGTGCTGGGGGCGGGCTGCGCGATGGTGGGCTGGCGCTGCCCGGCCGTGGCGCTCATCTTTCCGGCCTTCATGGTGGTCAACGCCCTGCTCTTCCACGTGCTGCCGACCCTGGTGACGCGCATCTTCTCGCCCGGGGTGATCACCGCGGTGGTCCTCTTCCTGCCCGTGACGGCCTGGCTCTACCGGGGCGCCTGGGCGGATGGGGTCCTCACCCCGGGCGCCGTGCTCCTCTCCGGCGTGCTGGGCTTTCTGCTGATGCTGTTCCCCATCGCGTTGCAGAAGACCAAGCGCCTGCCCTTCTTCCGCCAGGACCCCGCGGCCTGACCACGCGCTCCAGGAACAGAGGCTGGCGGTCCGGGTCCGTCCTGAGCTCCGGCTTTGACTTTGCCTGCCTCTGCCGCTGAGTCGCCGACAAGGCGGCTTCGGATCAAGGATTTCCGACAGAACCAAATAATTTGAGCCAAGAGTGTCATGCCGAGAGAGCAAACCCAGAATCCCGATTGCGAGGTCCTCGTCGCGAGTGCCGGCCCGACCGGTCTCACGGCGGCGACGCTGCTCAAGGGTCGCGGGATGCACGTGCGCATTGTGGACGGCCACAAGCGTGCCTTCTTCGCCTTGTTGCCAGACGCTCGAGATGGTGGCCAAGGGACGTCGAAGGCGGCGCGGTGCCCGGCGTTGGGCACTTCCTGCCCGAGGGGTGCCCCGAGGAGATCGCGCGTCACGTCAAAGCCCTGAGTGCCAGGGTGACTAACAATTAACCCTGCCTTTGGCCGGATCACGCCCGTAGCTGATCCCCATCAACAAACACTGAAGACAGACACCACCCGATGAACGAGCACTCCGTCACCACCCAACCCTCCACGCCGGTTCCCTCCGACAACCCGCAACGACACCTCAAGGTGGCGCGACCTGACACCGACCCGAGCCTGCCTCACATCGGGTTGGTCGGCGACACCTACACCGTCTTGCTCTCGGGCGACGACACCAACGGGCGCTACTGCATGATTGACATGCACATCCCGCCCGGCGGCGGCCCGCCTCCCCACCGCCACGACTTCGAGGAGTCCTTCACGATGCTTGAAGGCCAGATCGAGGCCACTTTCCGCGGCGAGAAGTTGGTCGTGCGCGCCGGGGAGACCGTCAGCTTCCCGGCCAACGCGCCGCACTCCTTCACCAACGCCTCCCGGGACACGGTGCGCCTGCTCTGCCTCTGTGCCCCGGCCGGTCAGGAGGAGTTCTTCGCGCAGATCGGCGTGCCCGTCTCCACCCGCACGACTCCGCCGCCCAAGCTCGACGCGGCGGCCCAGGCCGAGTCCACGCAGAAAGCCCAGGAGCTTGCCCCGAAGTATCGCACGGAGTTCGTCAAATCATGACCGCGTCACTCTTATCCCTCACTTCTATCCACCCTGCCTATGTGGTTTAGCCGCATTCTGCTCTGTCTCGGACTGGTGGCGGGAACCCTCAGCATGTGGGACACGCTCACCCACTCCTGGGACCCCGCGTTCCAAGCCCCGGCGCTATCGCTGGGACCCACGCACACGAACTACCACGCCTTCCGGGAGTTTACCCTGAGCGTGGGCGCCGCCGCGGTCCTGCTCTACGGCATGTTCCTGCCCGCCGCCCGCCGCGTGCGCGCGGTGTGGGTCGTGATGGGCGTGACGGCGGTGTGCTATTACGGCGGATGGTGGTTGCCGGGGCCACTGCTCGGGCTGCACGCGCCCAACCGCGCGGCGACCATCGATCACCTGGCCGCGACGGTCCTCTCGCTCGCCGGCGTCGGTCTAGCGTGGCCGTCCTTCCCCTCAGCGAACCGTCCCGCCGAAAGCCGTTGACCGGGAACCCGGCTCATTCACCCCAGGACCCCGATTTAGTCCCAAGAAACTGCTCGTCGCCGGCACCACCGGCGCCACCGGCCGGCACGTGACCACGCGAAACTCAACTCCCGTAAAACGGGTCGGAAGACTCTCAACCCGAACCTGCAACCGCCACTACCCCGATGCCCGTCGCCCTGATTAATCCCTTCGTCGTGCCGGCCGACAAGGAGGCCGAGTTCTTGCAAGCCTGGAACGAGACCACCCGCCACTTTTCGAGCAACCCCGGTTTCATCGAAACTCACCTCCACAAGAACGCCGGGGTGGGTGACGGCACGTTCCAATACATCAACATCGCCCTTTGGGAGAGTGCCGAGGCGTGGAACGCCACGCACGGCAGCTACCAGCCCCAGGAGGAGCACATCCCCGGCGTCAAGCACCACCCGGGCATCTTCCAGGAAGTATCCGCGGTCAAGAGCATGCGCCAGGTGGACTGGCGGATGACCCTCTGAGGGTTACACATCATTCCCTCTAGCCCGGGAGAGTTTCTATGCCCACCTTACCCCTAGACGTCACCCGCCGCTCGCGCCGCTACTCCGAGCAGCGCTGGCTGCTCGACGCCGTCGTCAACCTCATGGGTCCCGAGTGGGACCAGTTCCGCCTGGCCGTTTGGGCCTCCGTCTGCGGCCACGACTCGCAGGGCGACTTCGAGGGGCTGCGCAAGCTCGTCAAGAACTACAACGACCTGAGCCGCGAGTGCATGAAGGCGGCCCGTCGGCGCGAGCTGCGGGCCGAGGCCGATCTCGCCCAAGGCCACGAGGCCTCCGCGCGCGAGAACCTCTTCACCGCGCAGGTGCTCTACGGCGGCGCGCAATGGTCCATCGCGGCGAACACGCCGCTCAACCTCGCACTCAACCGGAAGAAAACCGATTGCTACGCCAAGTTCATCAAGCTGGCCGGCCGGCAAGTCGAGCAGTTGGACGTGCCCTTCGGGGACCGCGCGGTGCCGGCCATCTTCTCCCTCCCGGCCAATTACCAGGGAGGCGAGAAGCTGCCCTGCGTCGTCATCATCTCGGGCATGGACGGCTGGAAGGAGTTGTGCGTCGCCATGGACGGCGACAAGTTTCTCCAGCGTGGCTTCGCCGTGCTGGCCGTTGACGGGCCGGGCCAGGGCGAGTCGCTCACCCGCGGGATCTGGTTTGACCCGGACACCTACGGTCAACTCGGGCCGGCGGCCTACGACTTCGCGGCGGCCCGGCCGGAGGTGGACCCCGGGCGCGTCGTCGTCCACGGCCTGAGCTTTGGTTCCTACTGGGCCTCGTCGCTGGCCGCGCACGAGCCGCGCTTTGCCGCCTGCGGGGTTGCCATGACCTGCTTCGAGCCGGATGGCTTCTCCATCTTCGAGACCGCCAGCCCCACCTTCCAACTCCGCTTCATGTATATGGCCGGCTGCCGCGACGAGGCCGAGTTCGACCGGATGCGGCAGAAGCTCCAACCCGTCAAGAAGCTCGCCCCGAACATCCGCTGCCCGTTCCTGGTGGCCGTGGGCGAGGACGACCAGCTCACGGATTTGGGCTACACCTTTGACTTCGTCAACGCCGTGTCCGGCCCGCGTTCCATGATCCTGTTCGAGGGCGAGGACCACGACATCCACGGCAGCCGCGCGGGCCAGCTCGGGCCGGCGGCCTACACCATGGTGGCCGACTGGCTGGCCGACCGGGTGCGCGGGGTCGAAACCAAGTCCGCTTACACCGAGGTGGACGCCACCGGCACCGTCCAAGTCGAACCCTGGGGGGAGGGCAGACGGGAGTATCTCTACGGCCTCACCGAGACCACCCGCAAGCTGGTGTTCGGGCCTGCTCCGGCGGGCCCGGCATGAGGATGGTGGGGCCTCCGGTCTCCGCCGTAATTTTCACTCGTTATCTCCCATGAAACTCCTCGTCATCGGTGCCACCGGCCCCACCGGCCAGCAGCTCGTCACCCAGGCCGCCGCGGCCGGCCACGCGGTCACCGCCCTGGTGCGCGACGCCGCGAAGGCCAGCTTCGCTCCCTCCGTGCGGAAGGCCGTCGGCGACGTGCTCGACCCCGGCAGCCTGGCGCGGGCCGTCGCGGACCAGGAAGCCGTCGTTTGCGCGTTGGGCTCGGGCGCCACGGGGCCGTTCAAACAGATGACCCTGCTCTCGGCGGGCACGACCAACCTCGTCGGGGCGATGCGGGCCGGGAACGTCAACCGGCTGGTGTGTATCACCGGCATCGGCGCGGGCGAAAGTAGGGGACACGGGCCGTGGTGGTATGACTGGCTCGTCCAGCCGTTGATGCTGCGCGGCGTTT
>CAXTFX010000139.1:0-9553 GCA_964243185.1 uncultured Chthoniobacterales bacterium | reverse complement strand
CCGCGTCGCCGCCGCCCTGGTCCGGGAACCGGGTCTCCCGGAGGACCAACGCCGCAAGCTGGCGGGAAAATCCACCCTCTCCCTCGCCACCGCCCACGCGGCCCTGCTCGCCAACGGCGACGCCGCGGGCTGGCACCGGTTGCCGCGGGGCTGCGACGCGCGGCTGACGTATTTTCAGGGTGGCGCCCTCGGGTTGAACGATGTGCGCCTGCTCGACGCGGAGCCCTTCTTCCGCGGGTTGCTGGACCCCTCCCAGATTCAAACCCACCTGCGGGCCGCGGGGGTGCTCTGGCGCTCCTACCTGTCCGAGGGCCGCCAGCGGAACGCCGCCGGCCCGGCGGAGGACGCCTGGGCCGGCACCGGACTCCCTGCCCGTTGGCGACGCTGGCGTTCCGCGCGCGACGGTCGGCGCGCCGAGGCGCAGCTCTGGCACCTCTACCGCCGTCACGTCCGCCCGGCCCTGCGCGCGGCCGGAGCGTGGGGATAGACAAGGTGCTAGGTGCAGGATGCCGGGTGCCGGATGGCGGAGCTTCGAGAATGGCGCCGCCCCGCGGCTCTGGACATCCTGCACCCGGCACCCTGCACCTAGCACCTTGTATCCTGCCTTCGACATCGTCACCGTCCCGGATTTCCGGCCCGCGCCCCGGGCGGCGTTTGAGGCGCGCACCCTGTTCTTGCTGGCGTCCTGGCGGGAGCGCGCCGGGGAGGCCCGCGGGCGTTGCCCGTTGCACCTTGCCTGCATCGGGGAACCGCCGCGGAGCGTGGTTGCCTGGGCGGAGCGGGCCGGGGCGCGGGTGAGCGTCCATGCCCCGCTGGAACTCGGCTCCTCGCGCTCGGCCAACAAGCTGCGGGGTTTTGGGGTGCCGACCGAGATGGGCCGCCGGTTGTTGGTGGACACGGACGTGCTCTTCCTGGGCGACCCGTTGCGGGCGTTGCACGGCCTGCCGCCCGACCATCTCGCCGCCGCGCCCGCGACGGTGCCGCGGGTGCCGCCGGAACTCTGGGGCGAAATCTACGGCACGTTCGGGATGTCTGTCCCAGGGGAACGGATGCGCTCGGTCAGCGGGGCGTTGGGGTTTCCGCCCGAGGCGCAAGGTTATCCACCCGACCCAATGCCGCCTTATTTCAACAGCGGCGTGCTGCTCGTGCCGGACGCCTGCCCGTTGCGCCCGCGCTGGGAGGAACACCTCGCCCGCCTCCCGGCCCGGTTCGCCGACCGGGCCGCCGGCTGGCCGGAGCCCGCGCGGCGGGCCGTGCTCCAGTCCGATCAAGCTGCCCTGGCGACGGCGCTGGCCTCGCTGGGGGCGGAGGGATGGGCGCGCTCCCCCCTGCCGGACGCGGCCCACGCGCGCCGGGTGCACTTCCGCGGCGGCGCCCTCCGGGTGGGGGACGTGGCCATCCTGCACGCCATCGGGCTGTTCAAGGGGCTGCCCGAGGCCACCCCCGACGCGGTCGAGGATGCCCTGGAAACGTGGCTCGCGCGCTGGCAGGCCGCGATTCGGGAGGGGTTGCCCGGCCGACGCTGGCGGGCGTGGCGGGAGTGCCGGCGGGCGGCGGGGTTGGTGAACGGACTCTGGCGGCGCCACGTCCAGCCGGCGCTGCGGCGCGCGTGACCCGTGAAAAACGTGGAACCGTGCCCCTTCGATGTGGTCGTCGTGCCGGATTTCTCCGGTCCGCGGGCGGCGGCGTTCGCGGCGCGCACGTTGTTCTTCCTGGCGTCGTGGCTGACCGGAGCCGGTTCGCGTAAAAAGCGGGACGAGTTCCCCCTGCACGTTGCCTGCATCGGGGAGCCGCCGGGGAGCGTGCAACGGCTCGGGGAACGCGCCGGGGCGGCGTTCCACGTCTTCCCGCCGCTCGTGCTGGACGCCCGGGGCACGACGAACAAGCTGCGCGGCTTGGAAATCGTTCCCCGCACCGGCCGCACCCTGCTCCTGGACGCCGACGTGCTCGTGCTCGGTCCGCCGGCGGCGCTCGCCGGGCAGGTTCCGGCGGACCACCTCGCTGCCGCGCCCGCCGGCCACCCGCGCGTGCCGGCGGCGGGGTGGGCGGCCATTTACGAACGCCTCGACCTGCCGCCCCCGACGGAACGCCCGCTCTCCGCGCGGGCGGCGCACGGGCTGGAGCCGGCGGGGCGGGGGGAGATGTTTCCCTTTTTCAACAGCGGCGTCCTGCTCGTGCCGGGCGGCCGCGGGCTGCGGCAGACGTGGGAGGACGACCTGCGGCGCCTCGCCGCGAGCGGGCTGGTCGGCACCCCGCTCCTGCCGGCGCCGGCCGCGGACGACATGCCCGCGCTGGCCACGGCGATCCACCGCTGGCGCCTGGCGGGCGGCGGGTTCACCCCGTTGCCCGACGCCTGGCACGCCCGGCCGCTGCACTTCCAGGCGGGCGCGCTCGGCTGGGAACACGCGCGACTTTTTCACGCCGTTGGTTTTCTGCGCGAGGTCACGGGACCGGCCGAGGTCGCGGGCGCCGTGGAGGCTTACGCCGCGCGCTGGCGGGGCTGGTCCACCGAGGGCGGGGAGCGCCGGGCGGCCGGGAGAGATACCGCCTGGGGGCGCGCGTTTGTCCGGCGGCAGGCGCGGCGCTGGGGGCGGCGGGCGACGGATTGGCTGCGGGCGCTGTGGCGGGACCACGTTCAGCCGGCGCTGGAAAAAGGGTGAACTCCGGGGCATTCCAAGTGGATGGCGCGAGGGACCGCGCCACCCACCTGGATTTCCTCATGCCCTTCCCCCGCCAGCCGTCCGCCAGCGTCCTGTTCGTCACCCTGGATTCCTGCCGCCTCGACACGTTCGCGGCGGCGGACGCGCCGAACCTCAAGGCGCTCGGCCCCGTCCACCGCACGCAGGCGCCGGGGACGTTCACCTACGGCTCGCACGCGGCCATGTTCATGGGCTTCACCCCGGGGGACGCCACGCGGCGGGAGGCGTTCGTGAACCCGAAGTTCGGCAAGATCTTCCGCATGGTCGGCGGCGGGCTGGCCGGGCGGGCGCCGGAAGCGTTCTGCCTGGAGGGACGCAACATCGTGGACGGCTTCCGCCGCCGCGGCCACCGCGTCCTCGGCACGGGGGCGATGACATGGTTCAACCCCGCCAAGCCGACGACGCACGCGCTGACGACCGACTTCGAGCGGCTGTTCTACGCCGGGCCGGACTACTCGGTCCTCAAACAACTCGCGTGGCTCGAAACCGAACTCACCGTCGGTGACGCCCGCCCGGCCTTCGTCTTCCTCAACGTCGGCGAAACGCACGTCCCCTACTGGCACGAGGGCGCCGACTGGGACCGGGCGTGGAACCCCTGCCGCGCGTTCGACCCCGATGGGACGAACGACGCCGCCGAGTGCGCCCGCCGGCAACGGGCGTGCGTGGAATGGCTGGACGCGCGGCTGTCGGGCCTGCTCGCCAGTTTTGCCGGGGCCAACGTCGTCGTCTGCGGCGACCACGGCGACGCCTGGGGGGAGGACGGCCTGTGGGAGCACGGCATCTCGCACCCGAAGGTGCTGGAGGTGCCGCTGGTGTTCCGGCTGGTGCCTTGAGCGCGGCAGAATCGAGTGGTTCACAATCCGGGCGAGGAAGACCCTGTCCCTGGCGGGACGCCCATTGCCGAACGCCGGGCCGTGGAAGAAAAGGAGCGACCTGCAAACCCCCGATATGTCCATCCCCAAATACGACGAGATGATGTTGCCGCTGCTCCGTATCCTGAGCGACGGGCAAGAAATCCACCGACGGGAGGCCGCGGTGAAGGTCGCCGACCATTTTGGACTCTCGGTGGAGGAGCGTGGCGCGGCGCCGCCAGGAGCGAAGATGACTTACCTGGATACACGGGCCGGTTGGGCCAACTTCAACCTGCGTAGAGCCGGGTTGGCGGAGTTCGCACGTCCGGCCGTGCTACGGATCACTCCCGAGGGGCGAAATTTCCTGGAGACGAACCCGCCAAAGATTGACCGCGCTGTCCTCATGGGGTGCGCCCCCTTCCGGGCGTATCTGCAACAGCAATCCGAGGCCGGCACCAAAGCGGTGAACACCCGCCGGGAAGGCACCACCACAGCCACGTCGCATTCACCCGTTCTCAACGTGACCACCGTTGAGGAAACCACCCCCGAGGAGCGGATGGAAGACGGCTACGCGGAGCTGCGGGTCAGCCTCGCCACGGAACTCTTGGCCAAGGTTAAAGCCAGCGACCCGTTTTTCTTCGAGCAACTCGTCGTGGACCTGCTCCTACGCATGGGTTACGGCGGCTCCCGCACCGAAGCGGGCCGGGCGACCAAGCCGACGGGCGACGGCGGCATTGACGGGGTGATTGACGAGGACCGGCTTGGCTTGGACGCCATCTACGTGCAGGCCAAACGCTGGGAAAACTCCGTCGGCGAACCGCAGTTGCGGGATTTCGTTGGCGCCTTGCACGCGCACCGGGCACGCAAGGGCGTGTTCATCACCACCAGCGAGTTCACCGAGACGGCACGCCGTTACGTCGAGCGGGTGGACTTCAAGATCAGCCTGATTGACGGCCGCCGGCTGACAGAACTGATGATGGATTTCAACGTCGGCGTGTCCTTGGCCCGCTCCTACGAGGTCAAGAAGCTGGACAACGACTACTTCGCCGAAGGTTGAGCGCCCGCAACGCTGGAGCCAGCGGGGATCGTGGCTTGAACTCGCCACTCCCGCTCACGCCGGCAGCACCGTCACGTCCTCCGGCGCCACCTGGGCGGTGACTTCGGGGGCGCTGCCGGGGGTGTTGGCGGCAGCCTCCAGGAAGCGGGGGTTCAACTCGAAGATCTTCAACGTCGCCGCCCCCTCCCCGCGGGGTTGGAACTCGTATTCGGCGACCTCCCCGAGATACGTGCTGTGGCCGATGGTGCCGCGGAGGGCGTTGTCGGTCGGCGCGGCCCCGTTAGTTTCCGTGGTCAGCCGCCAGCTCTCCGGCCGCACGCAGAGCGTGACCTTCGCGCCCGGCGCCGGTTGCCACGCCGGGTCGGTGCGGACGCCGGTGAACGGGCCGATAGGGGTGCGGACGTTGACCCGTTCCCCTTCCCCGACGCCGGTCACCTCCCCGTTGATGAAGTTGCCTTCCCCGATGAAGTCCGCCACGTAGCGGCTCCGGGGGCGCCGGTAAACCTCCCGCGGCGGGCCGACCTGCGCGAGCCGGCCCCGGTCGAGCACGGCCAGGCGGTCGGCGATGGACAGGGCTTCCTTCTGGTCGTGGGTGACGTAGATGGCCGTCAACCCGAACTCCTTGCACACGCGCCGGATCTCCCGACGCATCTCCCCGCGCAGCTTGGCGTCGAGGTTGGACAAAGGCTCGTCCAACAGCAGGCAGCGCGGGCGGACGACGAGGGCGCGGGCCAGGGCGACGCGCTGCTGCTGGCCGCCGGAGAGCTGGTTGATCTTCTTTTCGCCCTGGTCGCCCATGCGGACGCTTTCGAGCGCCTCGGCCACGCGGCGGGCCGTTTCCACGCGCGGGACGCGGCGCTCCTGCAACCCGAAGGCGACGTTCTCGGCCACGGTGAGGTGCGGCCAGAGGGCGTAGGACTGGAACATCATCCCCGTCTCGCGCCGGTGCGGCGGCAGCCGGGTCACGTCCTGCTCCCCGAAGAGCACCTGCCCGGAGTCGGGGAACAAAAACCCCGCGATGTGCCGGAGCAGCGTCGTCTTGCCGCACCCGGAGGGTCCGAGGAGAAAGAACAGCTCGCCGGGTTCGATGCGTAGGTCCACGTGGTCGAGCGCCACGAAGTCCCCGAAGCGTTTGGAAAGGTCGCGGACGGTGACGGCGAGCATGGGAGGAGGGACCGGCTACGCCGGAATGACGAAGTCCGAAGGACGAAACCAGAAGGGAGGATGAAGGGCTAGGAGACGAAGCGGGGGAGGCGTGGCCCCGGGCCTGGGAGCAACATTCTGGTTTCGGATTTCGGACTTCGTCATTCCGCGCGGAGCGCAGTCGCTACCGGTGGAGGTCGCCGAAGCGGTCCACGTGGAAGGGCTCGTTGAGCTTGTCGAAGGCCGGGTTGCCGGGGGCGGGGGCCGGGTTGCGCCGCTTGATGTCAAAGGCGCTCTTGCCGGGCAGGGGGGCGGTGATGACGGCCGGGCCGCGCAGGGCGCCGAGCTCGTAGGCGCCCTCGGCCGGGGAGTCGCCGGCGGGGTAGGGCGCGTAGGTGTTGACGGCGATGAGGCCGCGGGCGTTGCCCCCGGGCAGGTGCCGGTGGCTCTGGAGGAACTCCGTCGGGTCGTAGTAGTTGGAGAAATCCCGCGCGTAGGCGGAGCGGTTCATGCCGATGAAGAGGTTCTTGCGGATCTCGAAGTGCAGGTGGGCGTCATACATGCCGTGGTTGGTGCCCATCGTGGCGATCTGTTGGCCGCGGGTCACGGGCTGGTTTTCGCGCACGAGGATGGTGTCGAGGTGGCCGTAGAGCGTGTCCACCACGCCGGGCCGGCCGTCGGGCTCGCGGAAGCCGTGGCGGATGATGACCACGTTGCCCCAGCCCATGCGCACGTCGCGCGCCCACATGACGAGGCCGTGGCCGACGGCGTAGATCGGGTCGCCGAGATCGGTGTTGCCCCCGCCGTTGCCGTTCCAATCCTCCCCGAGGTGCCCGTTGGGCCGGAACCCGCGGGCCTTGTTGTAGCCGACGGCATCCGGCCAACCCACGGGGAAATCGAAGCCATCGGCGTAACGCACGGTGACGGTGGCGGTCACGGGCGGATACTGCGCGGTGAGCCGGGAACCGAGCCCGGCGGCGGCGAGGAGGATGACTAGAAAAGCGGTGGGGACAGGACGCATGAAGCCGGAAGGCGGGGGGGGTAGAAAAAGCGGCGAGCGGGGAGACTAGCAGAGTCCGCGGGGCGGGAGAAGGGTCGAAACGCCTCCGGTCCAGACTTTCCCGCGGGGCCGCCGGCCGTCCGCCGTGTTTTTTCTTTTTGACGCACCCCGGCGGACTGTGACAAAACCAGCGGCGCGCATGGCGGCCACGTCGCTCACCTTCCTCGGCACGGGCGGCGGCATCCCGATGGCGGACCGTTTGCCCTCCTCCATTCTCCTGGAAACGGGAGGTGGACACCGCTTCCTGCTCGACGCCGGGGAGCCGTGCAGCCAGCGGTTGAAGGCGCTGGGAGTGGCGTTTGAGTCCCTGGAGGCAGTGCTGCTCTCCCACGGCCATTCCGACCACGTCATGGGGTTGCCCATGCTGATCCAGGGCGCGTGGCTGGAGCCCCGGCGCCGGCCGTTGCCGATCTTTCTGCCGGGGGAACTGGTGGCGCCGCTGCGGGCCTGGCTGGACGCGGTGTATCTGCCCGACAAGCTGCTGCCCTTCGCCCTGGAATGGCGGCCGTGGGAAACCCTGCCGGGGCCGGCCGAGCTGGCCGGGGGCCTGCGGGTGGCGGTGAACCCGACGACGCACCTGAACGGGTTGCGTAAGATGATCGCTCCCGGCGCCCTGGACCGCTTCCTGCCCTACAGCCTGGACCTGCGCTGGCCGGCGTCGGGTCGGCGGCTGGTGTATTCCGCCGACCTCGGGGCGCCGGGGGACCTGGACGGGCTGTTGCGGGGCCAGCCGGCCGACGTGCTGATCTGCGAGCTGGCGCACTTCTCCCCGGAGGAACTCTTTTGCTTCCTGGAGGATAAGTCCCTGGGAACGTTGCTCCTGACGCACCTGACCGCCGAGGTTGCCACGCGGGTGGGGGAGGTCGAGCGGCTGGCCGCCCGCCGGTTGCCCCACGTCCCGACCGTGCGGGTGGTGCGCGACGGGGAGCGGGTGGAGATTTTCGGCTGAACCCGGCCGGCCGAGGGAGCCTAATCCTCCTCGTTCACCGTGAAGGTGACGTTATCAATCTTGGCCACGGCGAGGGCGTTGAGCACGTCAATGGTGCGCGCATACTTGGCCTGTTCGTCGCTGACGATGGTGACGATGGCCGGGGACTTGGAGGCGTCGCACGCCTACTTGAAGCGCAGCAGGGTGGCGCGGAGCTGGGGCAGGTCGTGACTCCCCGGGGAGTCGAAAGGCTCCTCGTTGAGCGAAACCTCACCCGCGTCGGAGATGGCGATGATCTGCTCGTCGGTGAACTCGGTGCTCCCGCTGGTTTCCGCGGTGCCGGGGAGGTTGGTCGCCAGCTCCTTTTCCACCTTCACGGCGCCGGCCATGACCATGAAGAACAGCATGATGACGAAGACCACGTCAATCATCGGCGCGATCTGGAAGCCGACGTTGCCGCCGTTGTCGCTGCGCTGGTGGAGTCTCATGGAAGGGGTCGGCCGCGGGGCTTCTTGGAACGGCGCGCTCAGTCCTTGTTCACCGAGGAGAACGCGATGTCGCTGATGCCCGCCTCCGCGCAGGCATTCATGGCGCGGGAAACCTGCACGGCCGGCAGTTCGCGGTCGCCGCGGATGACGGCGCGGAAGGTCGGGTTGGTGCCGGCGGTGATCTTTTTCTCGCCCGCGGCCTTGGCAGCCCTCAGGGTGTCGGCGAGGTCCTTGAGGTTAAAGACCCGGTCATCCACGACGAACTCGGCCTGCCTGGTGTCCGGCTTCCAACGCACGTTGACGACGGTTTCCGCGCGGGCGTTGTCCTTCTTCAGGGCGTCGGGGGCCAGCGGCAAGGTGATGGACTTGTCCACCTTGAGCACCTGCGCGGAGGTGATCGTCATGAAGAAAATCAGGATGGTCAGGAGCACGTCAATCATCGGAGCCACCTGGAACTCCGGTTCGCCTTCGCCGCCGCCGCCTCCTCCTGCCATAAATTTAGAAAGTTAGAAGTGGGAAGTGAAAACCCAAAAGTGGGACAAGGAGATTCGCTAAAAGGGGAGTTCGCCAAAAGGTTGAACTTCCCACTTCCCGCTTTGTTCAGTGCGCCAACTGCTCCTGACCGGAGAGGGGATCGGCGACGGGGGCCGGGTGGTCGGTGGCGGCGGGGACGGGCGACGCGACCCAGTTCGGCACGGCGGCGAAGAGTTCCTCGTCCCCGATGTGGACGCCGTGCAGGGCCTCGTAGGGCATCTTGCGGAAGAGGCTGTTGAGGATGTCCTGGACGTGGATGATGGCGCCCTGGGCGCGGTTGCGTAGGAAGTAGAACGCGCCGAAGGCCGGGATGGCGATGAGCAAGCCGCCGGCCGTGGCCACGAGCACCTCGCCGATGGCGCCGGCCAGTTGGCCAGGGTCGCCGATGCCGGAGGTGCCCAGCGTGGCGAAGGCCTTGATCATGCCCGTGACCGTGCCGAGCAGCCCGATCATGGGCGTGCAGACGCCGATGACGGAGAGGTAGGAGATGTAGGTCTGTAGGTTGCCGTTGACCTTGGCCAACTCGCCCATCATGCCCTCCTCGGCGACGTGCTTGCCGTCACCGAGCAGGCCCGTGCCGACGCGCAGCACGTCGCTGATCGGGCTGGGATGGGTCTTGCAATACTGGTAGGCGCCGACGTAATCGCCGGCCGGAAGAGGTCCTTCACGGCCGCCACGTGCTCGGGGGGGGCGATGCGCTTACGCATGGTGCGTAGGACGCCGTCGCCGATGAGGTAGGCCTTGGCCACCCACGGCAGGTAACGGCCGTAGGCGACATAGACCCGCTGGAAAT
>CAXTFX010000138.1:8406-9561 GCA_964243185.1 uncultured Chthoniobacterales bacterium | reverse complement strand
AGCCAGGGATCACAACTTGTGATACCACCCCAGCACCAGCCGTGCTTTCAGGTGCCTTCGCCGAACTTGAGATGCCAAATTGGCATTTCAAGTTTTCCACTTCCCCAGCGGTGAGCTGAAACATGAAGTCTGCCGGGAGCCGGTCAGAGTTTCGTTTGACCGCCCGGTTCAACGCGCCGGTTTCGACGCCGTAGAGTTCCGCCAGATCGGCATCGAGCATGACCTTCTGGCCGCGGATGAGGAAGATGTGGCGTTCGATTTGGAGGGAAAGGGCGTCGTCGCTCATGGGGTGGACCAGCCACAAAGTGTGACCGGTTCGTCGTAAGATAAACGGGAAGGTGGCGCCGAAGGATGGGGACCGGGGCTGCGCCGTCGAACTTGAGGTGCCAATTTGGCACTTCAAGCCAGCCCCAGTGAACAGAGGATGCGCGGCTGCTCGAGTTCGGGGTCCGGCTGGTCGGCGAAGACCAGGCGCTCGTCCCGGTGCAGGGTGGTCACGAGTTGCGCCAGGTCGTCAATGCCCGAGCGGAGCTGCCGGTTGAGCTTGTCCACGGCCTCGGTGGTCAACGGGTGGTCGTAGATGGCCTGGATGGCGGCGCGGAGGGCGTCGGCGAGGAACAGGTCGCCCTCGCGGTGGCGCAGGAGGTCCTGGAGCCGCTCGTAAGTGCGGTAACGGGCGCCGCGGCGGCTGCCGGGTTTGCCGGCGGGGCTGTAACTTCAGTTTTCGGACGATCGAAGACGCGGTGAGACCGGAAAGCTCACTTCATCATAGCCCACAGCATGGCGGGGCGGGGGCACGGGCACTGCTAAGAGTAGAAAAGCGCCCTTCCGTCATGGTCCCCGAACTCCGCCCCTTCCCACTGCCCGCGCCAGGCACTTCCCTCCTGGCGGACCCCGCCGCCGCCGCGAAAGCCCAGGCGGCCGGGCTGCACTTGGCCGACGCCTGCATCCTCATCGTTGACGACGAGACGGCCGCGCCCACCCTGCTTGCCTCCCTGCTCACGCGCGCCGGCGTCGGCCAGGTCGAGACCCTCCACCGCTCGGCCGCGACCCTTGACACCTGCCGGCGCCTGCGGCCCGACCTCGTTCTCCTCGACCTCCACATGCCCGCCCCGGACGGCCTGGAGGTGCTCGCCGCCCTGCGCCGGGAGCCGA